>NZ_JBQCGW010000268.1:0-21257 GCF_051955275.1 Pseudobacter sp.
GAACGTGCCAAGAACGTGAAGTGGAGGGCTATCGAAATGCTCGACCAGTACCTGGAAGAATTTGAGTCCAATATCACCAGGCGCGGTGCAAAAGTGCTCTGGGCAGAGGATGCCAAACAAGCCCTGGAACAGGTGATGAAGATCTGTGAAGAGAAGAACTGCAAAACCATTGTGAAGAGCAAGAGCATGGTGACCGAAGAGATCCATCTGAACGATTACCTGGAGAAGAAGGGCATTGAAAGTGTGGAGACCGATCTCGGAGAATACATCCAGCAGCTGGATGATGAACCGCCCTATCATATCGTTACACCGGCTATGCACAAGAGCAAGGAAGATGTAGCCAAATTGTTTTACGATAAGCTGGGAACCGCGCCCAACCTGAGCCCCAGCGAGCTCACACTCGTTGCACGCGAAAAGCTCCGCAAGAAATATGTAGAGGCAGAGATCGGCATCACCGGCGCCAATTTCATCATAGCCGATGTGGGCGGTATTGCCGTTACAGAAAATGAAGGCAATGCCAGGCTGAGCTGCGCCTTCCCTAAAACGCATATCGTGATCGCGGGGATCGAAAAGATCATTCCATCCGTTACCGATCTCGGACTGTTCTGGCCACTGCTGGCCACTTTCGGAACGGGGCAGCGCATCACGGTGTACAATACCATCGTTACCGGCCCAAAACAGGCTGGTGAAACCGACGGTCCGGAAGATATGTACGTGATCCTGCTCGACAATGGCCGTACCAATATCCTCGCCAACGAAAAAACAAGGGAAAGCCTTTACTGTATCCGTTGCGGCGCCTGCCTCAACGCATGCCCTGTATACAAGAATATCGGCGGTCACGCATATGGCACCACCTACAGCGGTCCCATCGGTTCCGTGATCACCCCGCACCTCAAAGAGCTGGGAGAATGGAAGCACCTCAGCAATGCCTCTTCCCTTTGCGGTAACTGTACCGAAGTGTGCGCCGTGAAGATCAACCTGCATGAGCTGCTCCTGGAAAACAGGCACGAAGCTGTTGAAGAAGGCCAGAGCAAATTTGCCGAGCGTATTGCCTGGAAGGTCTGGAAGAAAGCCAGCCTCAACCGGAAAATGATGAATATGGGCAACCAGAAGCTCAAGAACTGGGCGGTGAACAAGATGTTCAAGGGCTGGACGGCCCATCGCGGCCCGCTCGATTTTCCGGAAAAGACCTTCAATGAGCAATGGCGGGAAAAGTTTGAGCCTGCAAAAAAGTAGGCGGGGCAACCAATGCTTAACAGCTTATTTCGAATTATTGCGGTTACCCCTACTTCGTAACCAAATGAAATAGTAGAAGTGCAGTTGAATTTGATCCATATCAACACCTGCGGCTTTTCCTATTATCTTTTTTCAAATGCGGCGTAGGATTATCACCCGACTTTTATATTTTGTGTAACTGATGCTGCTGCTCTACACCCATACTGTTACACCACGGTTGGAATATATCGTTGATTTCTTTAGCAGGGAATTGTTTGATGAACCGATAGAAGTTACATCAAGCCGTGCCGCTTACAACGCAAGTATCCAGCCGCGTATCAATTACTCCGGACAGGCTTTTTCCGAAACTGAATTCTTCATTGAACATACCGGCCTCCTTTTTGAAAAAGGGGTCCGTGACCAGAAGATCGAGTGTTTTGAAATGAATTTCCATAAGGCATTCTTTCAGACCCGGGGTGATTTTCCATTCGATATCTTTGCCGCTTCTTTCTATCTGCTCAGCAGGTATGAAGAATACCTCCCGCATCAGAAAGATGAGTACGGCAGGTATGCGCATACCAACTCCCTGGCTTATCGCGAAGGCTTCCTGCATCAGCCGCTGGTGAATATCTGGATGGAAGAATTCAAAAAAGCATTGCAGCAGAAATTCCCGACGCTTCGCTTCAAAGGGAAAACCTTCAAATGCAATCTGAGTTATGATATCGATATGGCCTATTCCTACAAGCACAAAGGCTTCTGGAGGAATACGGGCGGCTTTGCGCGGAGCATGGTGTCTGGCAACTGGCAGCAGGTGAAAGATAGATGGAGTGTGTTAAGCGGAAAAGAAAAAGACCCATTCGACTGCTTTGAATGGCTGGACGCGCTGCATCTGTATTGCAGGCTTAAACCTTATTACTTCTTCCTGGTTGCAAAAAAGCAGGCGGGATATGATAAGAATACTCCGCTGGATGTAAAAAAGTTCAGGGAACTGGTGGAGTATTATTCCAACAGTTACAAAGTGGGTTTACATCCCAGCTGGCAAACCGGGGATGATGAAGATCTCTTTGAAACGGAGCTGGAGTGGATGGAGGATGTTACAGGCCGGGCGATCATTCACAGCCGTCAGCATTATCTCCGGTTTACATTGCCTGATACTTACCGCACATTACTGAATCTTGGAATTCAGAAGGAGTTTTCCATGGGATATGGCACTATCAACGGTTTCAGGGCATCTGCCTGTTCTTCTTTTTACTGGTATGATGTGGAGAAAGATGATGCCACCACACTGATGCTCTACCCTTTCTGCTTCATGGATGCGAATGCTTACTATGAACAGAAATATACACCGCAGCAGGCTTATGCGGAGTTGATGAGGTACTACGAGACGGTGAAGAAGCTCAACGGCATGCTGGTTACCGTTTGGCATAATTCCATTCTGGGTACAGACCGTGCTTTTGCCGGGTGGCGCGACATGTTTGAGCTCTTCATGAAAGAGACGGTATACTGGGATGCTTACTGCGATTGATCTTTCTGCAGTTCCTGTTTTCTGAAAGCTTTATTGATGAGGTGAACGCCGATGAGGATCACTGCTCCGCCGATGGCGATGAAGATGCTCAGCTTTTCATCGAACCAGAGTGCGCCGAGCAGGATGGCTACTATCGGGTTTATATATGCGTAGATAGACAACTGCTCGGTGGGCAGATGTTGCAGCGCGTAGAGATAAGCCAGGAAGGAGAATACAGATCCAACGATCACCAGGTAAGCGAGGGCGGTCCAGGCCTGCCAGGGGATGCTGGCATACGGAATGGTCATGCCGGTACCGTTGGCCACGCCGGAGAGAATGATGCCGGAGATCAGCATCTGAAGCCCGAGGCTGAAATACGGATTAAAGGCGCTTGCCTGTTGTTTGGTGTAGAGTGTGCCGAGTGCCCAGCTCCATGCACCTCCCAGTGAGAGGAGGATACCGAAGCGGAAATCCGGGTTGAGGAAGTCCGCCAGGTGGTCGTAAAAGATCACGCACACACCTGCAAAGCCCAGCAACAGCCCCACAATGGCATTTACAGGCAGTTTTATCCGGGAAACCGTAAGATGGATCACAACTATCCAGAGTGGAAAGGTAGCGGCTATAATGGCCCCTAATCCTGCGGAGATATATTGTACTGCCCAGGTGGTCAGTCCGTTTGTGAAAGTGATATTCAGGAAACTCAGCACCAGTACGGGGATCCATTCTTTGCCTTTGGGCCATCGCATGCCCCGCCAGAGGAAATAAAGGAGGTAAAGAAAACCACCTGCCAGTTGGCGGATGCCGGCCATCTGGAGGGCTGGCATGTAGAGGACGCCTTGCCGGGAAGCGATCCAGGTGGTGCCCCAGAGAAAGCACACCAGTCCCAGCGCAACGAGTGCTTTGAAACGGGTGCCTTTTCTCTTCAGAAACGGGGTTGTTATGTTAGTTGATGCACACATGAATTGAGCTGAAAGTGCGCACCGCGCAATTTCTAGTGTTTGAAGTGGCGGAGGCCGGTCATCACCATGGCCAGCTTGTGCTCCACGCAATACTCGATAGAATCTTTATCGCGAACGGAACCTCCGGGTTGAATGAATGCAACGATACCGGCTGCATGGCCGATCTGCACACAGTCATTGAAGGGGAAGAAGGCGTCGCTGGCCAGTACTGCGCCGTTCAGGTCGAAGTTGAATTGCTTCGCTTTTTCCAGTGCATGACGGAGGGCATCAACACGGCTGGTTTGTCCGCATCCTTTACCGATCAGTTGTTTATTCTTCACCAGGGCGATAGCGTTTGACTTCAGGTGTTTGCAAACGAGGTTGGCGAATACCAGGTCAGACTTCTCGGCTTCAGTGGTTTGTCTGCCGCCGGTCTCTTCCCATTTTTCGTAATTGCCATTGTCTGGTTGTTGTGCCAGAACGCCGTTCAGTACAGCTTTGAACTCTTCTTTCTTTTTGAGGGTACTGAGCTGTTGCAGCAGGATCCTGTTCTTTTTGGATTTGAGTACTGCGAGTGCATCTTCATCGAATGCAGGGGCGATCAGTACTTCAAAGAAGATCTCGTTGATGGCGTCAGCCGTGGCTTTGTCGATGGTTTTGTTGCAAACCAGTACGCCACCGAAAGCACTTTCGGGATCTCCTGCCAGGGCGGCGTCCCAAGCTTCTTTCACAGTTGGGCGGGATGCGATGCCGCAAACATTGGTGTGTTTGATGATACCGAAAACGGCTGTGCCTTCTGCGCTGAACTCGTCGATCAGCTGAACGGCTGCATCTACGTCAACGAGGTTATTATAAGAAAGTTCTTTACCGTTGAGCTGGTTGAAGATCTTTTCCAGGTCTCCGAAGAAAACGCCGGTCTGGTGTGGGTTTTCGCCGTAACGCATGATGCGTGGGTTGGGGAAGGAAGCCTGGAAATAATTTTCGTGGGTGGGGTTGAAGTATTGTGAGATGGCTGCGTCGTAATGTGCCACTATCTCGAAGGCGCGTGCAGCCAGTTTCTTACGTTGTTCCAGGGTAGTGGCGCCGGATTGCTCGCGGAGGAGTTGTTCCAGGTAAGCGTAATCAGTTTTAGCTGCTACCACTACCACGTCTTTGAAATTCTTGGCAGCGCCGCGGATCATGGAAGGGCCGCCTATATCGATCTTTTCAATGATTGATTTTTCGTCTGTAGTGCTGGCTACAGTTTCTTCGAAGGGATAGAGGTCTACAATCACCAGATCGATCTCCGGGATATTGTATTGTTTCATTTCCTGCAGGTCCTGTTCCAGGTCCCTTCTGCCGAGTATACCACCGAACACGGATGGGTGCAATGTTTTCACGCGGCCACCCAGGATAGAAGGATAGGTGGTGAGGTTTTCTACCGGCACAACAGGAATGCCCATTTTTTCAATGAAGCTTTGAGTACCTCCGGTGGAGTAGATGGTGATGCCTTGCTGATGCAATTGCTGAACAACGGGCTCGAGGCCATCCTTATAAAAAACGGAAATAAGCGCTGATTGAATTTTTTTGGTCATAACATTTATTGATGCGTTCGAAAAAGTATGCAGGTAAGCGATCGTGGGTTTTCTTTTTATGCAGCAGATTGACTGACAATGGCTTGCTGCAGGAAAATTTAAGGAAGGCGCAAAGGTAATTCATTTCACCAGCCATTCAAAACAAAAGCGCCGTGATTGGCCGTGGAATGGCAGGGAATGCCGGCTTCCTGGCATACTTCCGTGTATTTTCTGATGGTTTTAGGGGAATTGGATCCGTCGAGCACCAGGGTTTTGCAGGGAATCCGGCTCAGGAGTAGCCGTGGGCTGAGGGGCGGATCATGGGAAATCAGCAGGGCATCCACCGGTGCCAGGGGGTGATTCAGGGGTGGAGGTTCGGGGAAGTCCGGTCCGATTAGCAGGAGGGTACGGGTATTGGTAAAGAGCAGCGGACCATTCTGGTGTGGGGTATCACTTCTTTTTACCTCCAATGCGTTTCTTGCGGGTTTGAGAATGTACAGTTGTGTATTGAATTGCTGTTCTGCCGAGCTGTCGCCCGACGGGGTGAATTGCCTTCCTGAGATATGATCGATAATGGTGGCTTTGGGAAGATGATAAGCGAGCAGGAGGTTTTGATGGCGCAGTTGCCAGGCATCGATGGCGCCGATGCTGAAATAAACCAGGAGGAAGAGCAAAGCCGGGATAACCATTTGTTTTTGTTTGTGCATAAGCCAGATGGACAGTGTGGCAATGGCTGCATAAAGCAGTGCCATTTGAGTGAGACTGATATTGATGGGCGTGATGGAGGCAAATGGAAGTTTATCGAAATACTCTATGGAAGCGTTCATGCATTTGATCAGCCATGAAAGCAAGGCGCCTGTTGGGTTTGCTGCGATGGGGATGAAGCTGAGCAGGCAGAGTAGGATCTCTCCAATGAGTATGATGCTGGAGAGAGGGATGGCGATGAGATTGGTAATCAGAAAAAGAACAGGGAATTGATGGAAAAGGTACAGTGTTAGTGGGAGGGTCAGGATCTGTGCGGCGATGGTGGTGGAGATCAGTTTCCAGCAGGTATCGGCCAGGCGGTTGGTAAAAGTAAAAGTATTATACACCAGCTGCTGGAACAGTGCGATACTTGCCACGGCCGTGTAGGAAAGCTGGAAGCCTGCGTCCCAGAGCCAGTGAGGGTTATAGCATAGCAGTATGAAAGCCGAGGCTGCGAGGGAATTATAAATGGATGCTTTTTTTGAGAAGCATTCCCCGATGGCGATGCAGGTGAACATGAGGGCTGAGCGCAGGATGGAGGGCGACCCACCGGCAAGGAATCCAAATATCCAGAGCCCGGTTATGATAAAGATGGGGCGGATGATGCGTATGAATTTCTTATTGCCGAGTGGTTTGAAAAGCAGGGTCAGCAGCATATAGATGAGACCGAGGTGTAAACCGGATATGGCGATTACATGTATCACCCCTGTATTGGAGTAGGACTGGATCAGGGATTTGTCGAGATCTTCTTTATAGCCGATGAGCAATGCTTCTGCAAGGCCAGCTTCTTTTGGGCCATGAATGAAGCGTGCGAGAATATTCACTATGGTATCCCGGAGTTTGAACATGGTGTATCTGAAAGAAGAGCTGAGGGGTTGTTGAAGCACAGTATAATCTGCGGGGGTGAGATAAGCCTGATGGAAAATTCCCTGGTGCTGGCAGTATGTTTTATAGTTGAAACTTCCCGGGTTTGCGGGCCCTTTCACGGTCTGTAATTGTTTTCTGAATACAATTTTGTGACCGTAATATAAACGGGCGTTTGAGGTGTGCTTGCTGAAATATAGCAGCAGTGAGGCTTTAACGGGAATGGCGGAATCGTTGATAAGTTGGTGGGTAAGAGTAGCAACAGTTTTGTAAGAATTGGTTTTTTCAGATAGGGGTTCCTGGATGGTAGCGATGTACGTATTTACAGAATCCTCAATATGATGAATATCCGAAGCCTGGAGTGATTGTGATTT
Source organism: Pseudobacter sp. (assembly GCF_051955275.1). Lineage (NCBI taxonomy): Bacteria > Pseudomonadati > Bacteroidota > Chitinophagia > Chitinophagales > Chitinophagaceae > Pseudobacter > Pseudobacter sp. The sequence continues at coordinate 7,193 of NZ_JBQCGW010000268.1, forward strand.
GTGATGCATTGTGAGTGCTCCTGCGGCAAAGAGGAGTATCAGGAATGTATATGCGAGGAAATTTTTGAATTTGAAAAGTATTGGGATGGAGGCTTTTGAGAGTAGCAGGATGATGAGGGTGGAGATAGTGGCGGCGATGATGGGGATAAACGGGGGGCAATTTGTATAATACTGAAATACGATGCCTGTGGCGAAGGGGAAGATCAAACGCAGGAATGGCGCTTGCTTCCATGCAATTAAAGGTGCAGCATGCATACTAAATAAAATCGGATTGAGTTAGAGAATGGATGCTATACCTGGTTATGCGAGCGAGAAGTGGGGATGGATGTAGCTGGCAATCCCCGCTATTTGGCGGGGCAATATACTAAACTGTAAGAAAGGTTGAGAATCTGAGTTCAGGACATTGAGGACCAGCTTAACCTGAAAAAGACAAAATGAATAAGGATAAGGCCAATGGTTGGTTAATAGTTTTCTGGCGGAATTTTTTGTTGTGGACTTCTGAAAACCCGGTTTCAGAAAAAAATTTCCTCAAGTATTTGGTTGAGCAAAGTGCTTGAGGAAATCTGTCGGCGGGTTTTCACAGGAGTATTGGACTTTGAAAAACGGGATGATAGCAACTCTCCGATATCTAATATCAGACAAATAATGCAACCGGGGTAAGAATGCTGCTTTTATTAGGCACGGGAATTTAGACGTGTAAAACACGGGGTAAAATATACCGTGTTTTCACGGTATGAAATGTGGATGTTTTTACGGTTTATAAGCGATGTTTTCAACGGATTTTGGGGTTTTGTATTAACTTGGAACCTTGAAAGCCTTAATCTTACGGATAAAACTAATTTATAATCATTTGACTAACACTCATTTGTAACCGAAAAGCTGTGTGGTTACGGGTATACATTTACAGAGTAATACAATTATTCAATAAATAATACCCCCCTGACTATGACAGCTATTGCAACAAAATCCGTAAAGGTTGGAAAATACGTAGACGTTAACCATGTAAATACTTTGGTTCGTAATTATAAACAAGAGAGGTGGAGGCAGAATAGTGAGCATATCGGTAAAGACGATACGCTGAGTGTTTGGTATAGCCTGGAAGAGTTAGAAGAGTTTATCAATAAAGCCAAAAAATCAGGTGCTAACGGAATTAGGCTTCACTTTGGAGCATATCCTGAGAATTTTGCACCTAACCCACTTTTTTCAAAACAACAAACAGTTGTATTTGTAGCTACTAAGAATAAACATGACGATGAAGGCGGATATACTGAAAAGAACGTATATGTAGGGGCTCAGATCCTTGCTTACAATTATGGTGGTATGTGTCCAGTATATTGTCCAAGCACTAAAAAGCCACTTACAGGAGATGATGCTGACTTTGGCGGACTTGGAATTACAATAGTGGATCGTGGCGACAAAGGGATTTCTGTACTGTAATTAGCCATTAATCATAATTTAAGGCCATTGCATTCGTGCTATGGCCTTTTTATTTGGGATACTTAATTGAAAATATGCGCTAAATTGTCTTTTAAATGAGTATTCCTCCTTCCATAATTTTTGAGTTGATATGCTTCATCATCTCACTTACTCTTTTCTTAAAAAAGGATACTCCAATACACCTAAAGTTATTTCCACCATTTCTCTTTATTACAATATTGATAGAAGTGACTGGAATAATACTTTGGAGATTAGGAAAGAGTAATATTATTCTCTATAACCTATTTGGTGTTTTTAGCGTAATGTTTTATTTGTACTTTATTAAGTGCATAATTCATAACAAGTCAGTAAAGAAAATAATTACTATAGCAATTTTCGCATATCCGTTTTTGGTATTTCTTAATATTCAATTTATCCAGGTTAATGCATTCCACTCTATCACCTACTCATTAGGATGTTTATTGATTGTTGCTGCATGTGTGTTTTACTTTTATGAGCTTTTTCAACTAAAGAAATCGATAAAGCTAATTAAAGAACCGGCGTTTTGGATATGCTCTGCACTTCTCTTTTTCTTTACTTGTACTCTGCCATTTATTGGCATGACCAATTTTTTGGATAAAGTCTCTCCTGTTATAGCTCAAAATCTTGCAGCAATTCTGGCCATAATTAACTTTCTCCTGTATTCTCTGTTCACCATTGCCTTTTTATGTCGAGTAAAGCTTGGTAAATGAGTTATTATTGCAATTTATTGTTATATTGTTTCTGCTTTGCCCTTGAATCGCCCTGCCGTTCAATACTTAAAATATTGAATCGATGTATCACATCAATTTTTATGTTTACATAACAATCTTGTGCCTTTGTCTAGCTGCAAGCCTATCTGTTTATCTTAAGAAGGGGCAACATATATATCTTAAACTCTTTTCTCCTTTTCTGGTAATTACTCTTCTTGTTGAAGTTACTGCTTACACCTTAACACAAAACGGGATAGAGAATTCTTACCTGTACCATTATTTCTTTCCGATTGAGTTTACTTTCTATTTATTTATCGCTTATCACATCCTTTCTAGAAAGATATTGAAGAAAGCAGTTGTTGCTTCTACCTTCATTTATTTAGTAATAATTGGAATTTATTACACTCTATTTAAAATACATGGGTTTCCAACAATAGCCTATTGTTTAGGGGCTGTTCTTGTTCTCTTTTTTTACTCGTTTTATTTTTTTGAAATTGTGCGTCTACCTATTAACCTAACACCCAAAAGAGAAGAAAGCTTTTGGATTTTCTTTGGTGTAGTTCTTTATTATAGTACAACTCTTCCTATTTGGCTTACTATACAATTTATGGTCGGGTTTTCCGATGGAACACTTTCTTATCTTAGCACACTTCTAATGTTGATGAATTACTCTCTCTACATTTCCTTTATTATCGCTTTTTTTTGTAAGAGAATGTTCAAGAAAAAAGAAGGTGCAATTTGCGACTTCAGTGAGCTCTCAGAATTATTTCAAGAAGAAAAACAGAATGCTTCTAAAATGTGATTTTTTCTATTTCCTCTCCTCTTTTCCAAACTAATCCCCCAGCGGTAACCTGTTACCAAAATATATTACGTAATTTGTTGGCATAAAACCTTATCCTGTCCTGTATTTTCCGGGATTTTACACCCTTGTAAACATTTATCTTAATTCATATACCTTTCCTGTTTTATGGAGAACCAGGGTCAGGAGATTTATTTTATTATCATCATCGGTGGCTTACTGGCCCTGCTTCTGGTGGGATTTATCGTTACCATCCTCTTCACCTACCAACGCAGGCAACACCAGCAGGAACAGGAACTGACCCGCCTGAAAGACCTCTATGAACAGGAAGCCCTCAAATCACAACTCGAAATACAGGAAGAAACATTCAAAATGCTCAGCCAGGAATTACACGATAATATCGGCCAATCCCTCTCTGTAGTCAAGCTCTCCCTCGCTATCCTGCCCATCGATAAACAGCATGAAGCCTGGGAACCTATCATGAATGCCCGTGAAATCCTGAATAAAGCCGTGCTCGACCTGGCAGGCCTCAATAAAAGCCTCCATACAGACAGAATCGCACAGATCGGACTGGTGGAAGCTATTCACTTTGAAGTGGAAAGCCTCCGGAAATCAAGACTGCTCGACGTTTCCTTTGAAGTCAATGGATATGAACAAATGCTGGATGACCAGAAATCCGTCATGCTTTTCAGGATTTTTCAGGAAATGCTCAATAATATCCTGAAACACTCCCAGGCAGAAAAAGTGGAAATTGACATAAACTTTACGGATAATAACCAGTTTATCCTACGCCTGGCAGATAATGGCGTGGGATTTGACATCGATGCAAAAAGAAATTCTGTATCTTCTTCCTCCGGTGTCGGACTAAAAAGTATATTCAACCGGGCAAAACTGGTGGGAGCCACCATCGATATGCAAAGCAGCATCGGAAACGGTACCACCACCATTATTAAACTAGACTTGCCACCCGAAATCGAAAGTGAAAACAATGACAGGCGATAAAAAAATACTGGTAGGAGTAGCTGATGATCATACGCTGTTGCGCAATGCCCTTGCGCGACTGATCGGCTCTTTCGAAAACTACCAGGTGGTATTCGAAGCAGGAAACGGCAAAGAAGTAAAAGAGAAGATCACAAAGAACGTTCTCCCCGATATCGTTCTGCTTGACGTGAACATGCCCGATATCGACGGCTACGAAACCGCAAAATGGATCTACAAGAACTACCCGCAGATCAAAATACTCGCCCTCTCCATGTTCACAGACGAAAGCATCATCATTCGCATGCTGCGCCTGGGAGCAAAAGGATATATACTTAAAAATGCAGAACCAGACGAACTCCGGCTGGCACTGGATTCCGTAATGCAGAAAGATCATTACCTCTCCGAATATATCTCCGGAAAAGTGATCAGCGGCCTCCATAAAGACATCGACCTGCCCGAAGAACCCGTTGTACTCAACGATAAAGAAAAAGAATTCCTCCAGTGGGCTTGCTCCGAAATGACCTACAAGGATATCGCACAGAAAATGTTCGTCAGCCCCAGAACCGTTGACGATTACAGGAACGCCCTCTTTGAAAAACTTAAAGTAAAATCCAGGATCGGCCTTGTGCTCTATGCCATCAGACATGGCATGGTGGAAGTATAAATCATATCAAACCAATACCCCCGGCGCAAAATAACAAAAGGCGTTCCAGTATAACCGGAACGCCTTTACTATTATAGATGTCTGAACTATTTGCTCAGATACATGCTTCTGTCTTTGTACAGCTGACGGAAGTAAGGATCACGCAGGTCCTTGATGAAACGGATCGCTTCTCCGGTTGATTTCATCTCAGGCCCCAGCTCCTTGCTCACTCCGGGGAATTTCTCGAAGCTGAACACTGGCTCCTTGATCGCATATCCCTTCAAACGCTTCACAAACTTGAAGTCGCGCAGCTTGTTCTCTCCCAGCATCACCTTGGTAGCCACATTCAGATACGGGATCTGGTAAGCCTTTGCAATGAACGGCGTAGTGCGGGATGCCCTTGGGTTAGCCTCAATCACATACACTTTGTTGTTCTTGATGGCAAACTGGATGTTGATCAGGCCACGGATATTCAACTTGAACGCGATCTTCTTCGCATACTCTTCCATCGTTTCCACAATCATCGGAGAGAGGTTGAACTGAGGAAGAACCGCATTGCTGTCTCCACTGTGGATACCGGCAGGCTCAATGTGCTCCATCACACCCATGATATGCACCTCGTCACCGTCACAGATCGCATCGATCTCAGCCTCCTGGCAACGATCCAGGAAGTGGTCGATCAGGATCTTGTTACCGGGGATATGCTTCAGCAGGCTTACTACCGCCTTTTCAACTTCTTCATCATTGATCACAATTCGCATCCTTTGTCCACCCAGTACATAGCTCGGACGAACCAGTACAGGATAGCCAACCTTATTTGCTACTTCAACCGCCTCATCCACTGTGTAGGCTGTGCCGTAATCAGGGTAAGGGATCTTCAGCTCTTTCAGCATGTCGCTGAAACGGCCGCGGTCTTCCGCGATATCCATATTGTCAAAGGAGGTACCGATGATCTTGATGCCTTTCTGAGACAGGCGCTCAGCAAGCTTCAGGGCCGTCTGGCCACCCAGCTGAACGATCACTCCTTCTGGTTTTTCCAGTTCGATGATCTCCCAGAGGTGCTCCCAGAATACTGGCTCGAAGTAGAGTTTGTCTGCAATATCGAAATCGGTGGAAACGGTCTCAGGATTACAGTTCACCATGATGGCCTCGTATCCGCACTCTTTCAGAGCCAGCAGACCGTGTACACAGCAATAGTCGAACTCAATGCCCTGGCCGATGCGGTTGGGGCCTGATCCGAGAACGATCACCTTCTTCCTGTTGCTCACCTTGCTTTCATTGGCATTGCCATTCTCGAAAGAGGAGTAGAAATAAGGCGTTTTAGCCTCAAACTCTGCAGAGCAGGTGTCCACCATTTTATACACGCGGGTAATGTTGGCAGCCTTTCTTATTTCGTACACGTCTTCATCCTTGCCGTCCTGCATGATCAGTGAGATCTGCTGATCGCTGAAACCAAGGTCCTTGGCTGTTTTCAGCAGTTCAACAGGTAAGGTGTTGAGCTTGTATTTCGCGATTTCTTTTTCTGTGTCTACTATCTTCTGGATCTCGTTCACAAACCAGCGGTCGATACCAGTGGCTTTGGAAATGGTTCCAACACTGATTCCATCCATGAGGGCATCCTTGATACGGAAGATGCGGTCCCATTTCGGAGTCTTGATATATTCCAGGATCTCTTCAGCGTGCATCTGGCTTTTACCGTAGTAACCCAGTCCCACGGCATTGTTCTCCAGGCTCTGGCAGGCTTTCTGAACTGCCTCGGCAAAGCTTCTGCCGATGGCCATCACTTCACCTACGCTCTTCATCTGCAGGCCGAGGGTGTCATTGGCCCCTTTGAACTTGTCGAAGTTCCAGCGTGGCATTTTCACGATCACATAGTCCAGCGCCGGCTCAAAGTAAGCGGAGGTGGTTTTGGTGATCTGATTCTTCAGTTCATCGAGGGTATAACCGATGGCCAGTTTGGCCGCGATCTTGGCGATAGGATACCCGGTGGCTTTGGAAGCCAGGGCAGAGGAACGGCTCACACGAGGGTTGATCTCAACAGAGATCAGCTTTTCGGTGGCAGGGTCCATGGCAAACTGCACGTTACAACCACCGGCAAAGTTTCCGAGGCTGCGCATCATCAGGATTGCCTGGTTACGCATTTCCTGGAAAGCAGTATCGCTGAGGGTCATGGCAGGAGCCACAGTGATGGAGTCTCCTGTGTGAACGCCCATGGGGTCTACGTTCTCAACGGTACAAATGATGGCTACGTTGTCGTTTTTATCGCGGAGCAGCTCCAGCTCGTACTCTTTCCAGCCGAGAAGGGCTTTTTCCACCAGTACCTCATGGATGGGGGAGGCTTTCAAACCTCTGTCCAGTGCGGCTTCCAGCTCGGATTTGTCGTGCACGAAACCACCACCTGAACCACCCAGGGTAAATGAAGGACGGATAACCAGGGGGAACCCGATCTCCTGAGCATATTCCTTTCCTTCGAGAAGGGAGTTAGCTACTTTAGAGTTGGCTACGGGAACGCCGATCTTCAGCATCAGCTGGCGGAACTTTTCACGGTCCTCCGCTGTGTCGATGGCTTCCACGTCTACCCCGATCAGCCTGACATTGTATTTTTCCCAAACACCCAGCTCAGCAGCCTCTTTGGTGAGGTTGAGGGCTGTTTGACCACCCATGGTAGGGAGAACGGCGTCGATCTGGTTTTCTTCCAGGATCTGTTCGATACTTTCTACTGTCAGTGGCAGTAGGTAAACCTTGTCAGCCATCATGGGGTCAGTCATGATAGTCGCCGGGTTACTGTTAATCAAAATGACCTTAATTCCCTCTTCGCGCAGGCTGCGTGCAGCCTGGGAGCCGGAATAGTCAAATTCACAAGCTTGTCCGATAATGATCGGACCCGATCCGATAATGAGCACTGACTTAATAGAAGTGTCTTTTGGCATTTTTTGAAGAGCTGTTTTTTTTCTAAACAAATTGCGCAAAAGTAAGGCGCCAGCGGGAATTTTGAGGATTATTTTTTAGAACGGCCGGAACAGGCAGTAAAAACAGCCTTTCCGGCTACCGTACGGACATAAAAAAAGCCTCCACCAACCCGGTAGAGGCTTTATATGCAGGCTCTTAAATTAGCTAAGTTCAACTGGCATGGAAGGAAGCTATCTCGATGTCATCGAGCGCTACGCCGCCCTGGCGAATAACCCTACGTTGCTCGGCCAGATGACGCTTCTCATCAAAACTGCTTCTGATCTTGAAGATCCACTTCTGCTTCGCTTCATTTCCTTTGAATAATCCAACTATCGACCCTACTGTCAATGCAAGTAGTAAAACCATCCTGTTTAAAATTGCTTTCATAACCCTCAGTTTGTAGAATTAAACCATCATATATCTATAGACAATTTATATACGCCAAATGCTGTTCCATAGTTTAAAAAAACGCATTACCACTTAGTGGTATTTTTAAGAACTTAACATGGCGAAATCCAATGTCCATCTGCTTCTACTCTTTATACCTATTCTTGTGCCGGGTAACCTTTATTTCCCATTTTTAATGTTAGTTTAATACAACTGAAACCAAAGCAGTTAGCCCCCGGTCTCTTTTCAGTAGTTTTGCTACTTCTTCGTTAAATAAAAGCTGAGCAATGCGAATACTGGTGATCGTTTTTTTACTCTGTAGTGGAATGCTGACAGCACAGGTGTTTCCTCCTGCCGTGTACCCGAAAGGTTATTTCAGAAACCCATTGGCAATACCCATTGACCTTAGTGGCAATTTCGGGGAGCTCAGGCCCAATCACTACCATATGGGACTCGACCTGAAAACCAAAGCCAGGGAGAACCAACCAGTATACGCCGCAGCAGATGGCTATGTGGCCCGCATCAAGATAGAACCGGCCGGGTTCGGACGGGCTTTATACATCAATCACCCCAATGGTTATACGACCCTCTACGCTCACCTCAATGATTTTAATCCGCAACTTGAAGCCTGGGTGAAGGAACAGCAATACAAGCAGCAGTCCTGGCGCGTTTTCCTTGACCTGCCTGCTAACCTGTTTCCCGTAAAGAAAGGAGACTTCATTGCGTACAGTGGCAATACCGGTGGTTCGCAGGCGCCCCACCTGCATTTCGAGATCCGCAGGAGCGCTGATGATGTAAACCTCAATCCGTTACTTTTCGGGTTGCCACTCACTGATAACGTACCGCCACGCATCCTCCGGATGGGGATCTACGACAGAAGCAAAAGCATTTATGAACAATCCGCCAGGCTCTTCCCCGCAAAAGCAACCGGCGGTACCAGATACACAACCACTCCCGAACTAATTACTGTTAGTTCTCCCAATATCAGTTTCGGAATCGGGGCATTTGATACCCATACCGGTTCTACAAATCTGAATGGGATTTTTGAATCCATACTTTTTGTGGATGAACAACCGGTGGTTGCCTTTCAGATGGACAATATCAGTTACAACGATACCCGCTACCTGAACGCGCATATCGACTACAGGACGAAGGCCGGCGGCGGCCCCTGGCTGCAGCAACTCTTCGATCTGCCGGGCTATATCAATTCCATTTACAAAAATGTAAAGAACAATGGGGTGATTGACCTGAGCGATGGCGCTATTCATACAGTACGGATTGAAGTGAAAGACACTTACCTTAACACTTCCACCCTGCATTGCCGGGTACAATACAAGCCCGGCGCGGTTTCCGCAGCACCAGCCACCACGGCGGACAATCCCATGTTCTACCCGCTGATGCTGGATGGTTTTGAGAAAGAGGACTGTGAATTCTTCATCGGCGAGCGCTGCCTTTATGATTCTGTTCATATCCGGTATAACCGGGCAGCCACAGCCAATACGCAGGCAGTATCCGCTATGCACTCCATTGGTTCCAGCTACATCCCGCTGCAGGAAGCGTTCCTGGTAAGGATCCAACCCAGCAAGGTTCTCACTCCCGAGCAACAGCAGCGTACTGTAATGCAGTGGACTTCCGGCGCCAAAAAAGATGTTCAGAAAGTGGAATGGCAGAACAACTGGGCCTCCGCCCGTTTCAGGGATTTTGGCAGCTATCAACTGCTGGTGGACCAGGAACCTCCTTCCATCGTGCCTATAGGATTTACGGATGGCGCGGATCTCAGCAAAGCCGCCAGGATCGCATTCACTGTGAAGGACAATAATAATAAGTTCAAAAACGTGAAGCCGATGCTGGACGGCAAATGGCTCCGCTTCACCAATGATAAAGGCCGCACTTTTATTTACCGCTTCGATGAGCAATGCCCTCCCGGCAAACATGAGCTCACTATCTATGCAGAAGACGAAGCCGGCAACGCCACCACAAAAACCTTTACCTTCACCCGCTAAGGGGCAATCCTACAGACCGGCAATGCCTGTTTTAAAACGAAATGAATATGATCTTACAGGAAGGCACTAAAGCACCTGCATTCAAAGGAAAGGACCAGGATGGAAAAACTGTATCTCTCAGTGAGTTCAAAGGGCAAAAGATAGTTTTGTACTTCTATCCACAGGACGATACTCCCACCTGCACGGTGCAGGCCTGCAACCTGCGCGATAATTATGCACTGCTCAAAAAAGAAGGGTTCACCATCCTGGGCGTGAGCCCCGATGAATCCACGAAGCATAAAAAGTTTGAAACCAAACACAGCCTTCCTTTCACCCTGCTGGCCGATCCTGAGCACACCATCATTGAAAAGTACGGTGTGTGGGGAGAGAAACAACTTTACGGCAGGAAATACATGGGCCTGCTTCGCACTACTTTCCTGATAGATGAAAAAGGTATCATCCGCAAAGTATTTCTCAGGCCGAAAAGCAAACAACACGCTGAGGAAATCGTGAATGCCTGGAAAGAGCTCAGCCAGGAAACCAAATAACCTGATTTCACGTATTCTTTATTGCTGCCATCATTGGTAGTGACAGATCCTGCCAGGCCAGTATTCATTACCGGCTGGAGCAAGGATTTTTTTGTTCAAGGTTTGGTAAAAAAGATCCCTGTTCTGGAAAGAGCAGGGATTTGTTTTAACTGACATTAAAACCTGGAACTCTCGTTCCATAAACCAGAAATACACATCCTTACCTTTTAAAAAACCTAATTCACCTAACCTATTTTTCATGCAGGCAACCCTGCAATTTCTTTCTCCGTAAAAATCTCAGGAACCAATTACGCACCAATGACCAGACCTGTTTCAATCATCACAGGATGTATCCTGCTGATCCTTTGCGGCTGTTATAATCAGAAAGAAGAACTGTTGTACAGTGGCGGCAATGATTGCAGTGGCGTGAATTCAAGCTACGCAACAACTGTTCAGCCTATTATTCAGTCCAGCTGCACACTCAGTGGCTGTCACGACGGACCCAGCACCAATGGCCCCGGCCCACTCACCAGTTATGACAGGGTGAAGGATGCTTCTGCCAGGATCAGGCGGGTGGTGATCTCCCGCGAAATGCCCAAGGGGGGCAGCCTCAGCGCTGAACAGATCAAGAGCATCGTCTGCTGGATCGATTCAGGCACTCCAAACAATTAACTGGAATGGCTATGCGAAAAAGGAAACGGATCATTGCCGCTATAACCATTCTGCTGGCAGGTTTTGCCCTCTATGGATATTTTCAATACCAGCGCACCAACCAGGACCTGCGGAATACCCAGGCAGATCAGACGGTGGATGCCACTACCCTGATCCGTGAGTTCGCAGGCGACGATACCCTGGCGGATATGAAGTACAGGAAAAGGATCCTGGCGGTGCGTGGTATCGTTAAATCAGTAGACACTACTAATAATGGAGTGTCAGTTATTCTGGGTGATACTGTTCAGAGTGCTTCCATCCGGATGTCGATGGACAGTACCTGGAAAGAAATTTCGACTATACATAAGGGTATGCCCATTACCATCAAAGGCATACTGAACGGATACAGTAAAGATCCCACCGGGCTGCTGGGCGACGAGATCGTTTTCAACAGGGGCGTTCTGGTCAGTCACCAGTAACCGCCCGCCGGTGAAAATTGAAACACTATGAAACATAAGAAAGAGCTAATGCTGGCCCTCCTGCTCATGCTGGCAGGCAGCGCCTTTTCACAGGGTAAATATTTTACCCGCGCAGGTCAGATCTCATTTACCTCCAAAGGGGTGCTCGAAACCATCAGAGCCGAGAACAAAACAGTTACCTGTGTGCTGGATGCTCAAAGCGGACTGTTGCAGTTCTCCGTGATCATGAGGGGCTTTGAATTTAAAAAAGCACTCATGCAGGAACACTTCAATGAGAACTACGTGGAGAGCGACAAATTCCCCAATGCTGATTTCAAAGGCCAGATCACCAGCACGCCCCTGCCTGATCTCACAAATGATGGCAGGTACCCCGTGAAGGTGAAAGGGAAGATGACCATCCATGGTATTACACAGGATGTGACTGTTGACGGCACTATCACTGTAAAGCAACAGGGCGTTCAGGCTCAATCCACTTTCAACATCCTGCTGTCTGATTATAAAGTGAAGATCCCTTCACTGGTGAAAAACAATCTGTCCAACACCGTGAATATTGCAGTAGTCTGCTCATTGCAGCCACTGCAATAAGTACACGATGCCTTGCTAACCTAACCTGACAATTAACCCGAGCCATCCTAATGAATATGATGATGAAAATTTATACCATACTATTCTTCCTCTTTGCCTTTTGCGCTGCAGTGCAGGCGCAGGAGCCGGATCTGATCGAAGCCCTGAAAAAGGAGGAAACGCCTGCCAGATCTCATGTGACCAACGCTTTCAAATCCTCGAGGGTGATCAATAATCACTCTATCGAGTTTCTTGGAAAAGACGTGCTGGACGTACGTTTCCTCCACCGTTTCGGAACAGTGAACAGCGGAGCTGAAAATCTTTTCGGTCTTGATCAGGCCAATACGCGTATCGGTTTCGATTACGGGTTGAGCAAACGCCTGATGGTAGGGGTGGGCAGAAGCAGCGTGGGCAAGGAACTGGATGGTTTCATCAAGTACCGCCCCATCTGGCAATCCAATGATGCCGGTGGATCGCCCGTTACCATTGTGCTGGTATCAGGTATGACCCTGAGCACTGCTCCCTGGGCTTTTCCTGACCGGAAAAATTATTTCCACTCCAGGCTGGCCTTTTATCATGAACTGATCATCGGCCGGAAATTCACTGATGCCTTTTCGCTGCAAATCAATCCCACACTGGTCCACCGCAACCTGGTGCCAGGCGCTAATGATCATAATAATACATTCGCAATGGGCATAGGGTCCCGGTTGAAGCTGACCAAAAGAACAGCTTTCATGCTGGATTACCAGCCCGTGATCTCCGGGAGACAGGCAGGAACAAAAGATATGCTGGCCGTGGGCTTTGATATAGAAACCGGCGGGCACGTGTTCCAGCTGCATTTTACCAATGCCACAGGCATGAATGAAAAAGCCTTTACTACCAATACCGTCGATGATTTCTGGAAAGGGGATATACGGTTTGGTTTCAACCTTTCAAGGGTATTCACCGTGGGTAAAAAGAAGGGGTCATCTCTTTAAGAGCAATAAAATCAGGGCGATGATGCCACCCATCTGGAAAGCGAAATACGTGAACATCCACTGTAACACTTCCGTAGAATGAACGCCGGCTTCAGGGAGCTGCTGTAACTCGGCACTGAACGTTGTATGAAAATTATGGAGGTCTCTCCGGAGGAACTCTATCCGCTGCTCGATGAACTCTTCAAAGTCAAGCCTGTCCGCCTGATCGGCCTTCTGCTGCTCCTGCTGCCAGTGCAACCTGTCTTCATTGATCATCTCCTGCAGCTCCAGGCTTACAGCAGCCGCATCGATATCAGATAGCTGCAGCTTGCTCCTGCACAGGTCATAGATCCGGAGATCAACTTTATGATTACCCTCTGATGCCATCGTTGTATTGTTTTTGTTGACGATGTAAAGATGATGGGCAATCGAAACGAAACAAGGGGAAAAAAAACGGTAAATGGCGTTTTTTTTCCCCTTGCAGATCAAGGAATATTATGTAAGGCTTCAGGGGAGCACCCATTCCACCTCACCTACATCGAAAGTACGGTCTATCACATCCCGGGTAAGCAGCTTCCCTGCAATGGTTACCCCGGTAACCTTTGTTTCAAATACTGCATTGTCCTTCCTCAGCTTCACTGTTTCGCCCAGTTTGTACAGCGCATCATGGTATTTTCCCATCAACTTCTGAGGATGCTCATTCCGCAATTGCTGCCACCAGTATTCCTGGCAGGCGCATAATTCACGCGTCAGCTCCAGCATGTCCCAGGTTTTTCCAGTGATCTGCCTGAGACTTACCGGTTTCTTATGCCCATCCCCGAATTTCACCTGGTTGATGTTCACCCCCATGCCCACAATGGCCCATTGCCATACTCCTCGCGCCGTATCGAGCCTGTTTTCTATCAGAATGCCAGCTGCCTTTCTGTCACGCCAGTAAATGTCATTGGGCCATTTAATGCGGGTTTCGTCCCCGGCATAA
>NZ_JBQCGW010000269.1:0-26998 GCF_051955275.1 Pseudobacter sp.
GCTTGGCGGCGCTCAGCAGGTAAGCCGTAACATCGCTTTGTTTTTCCAGTACCTTGCCATCAGCGGTCTTCTTTCCTTTCAGATCGAATTTGATAGTAAGATAAATGGCCGCCTGTGGAGCAATGGCGTCTACTGCAAAACCTTCCTGCTTCAGTTCGCTCAATCCATTGTAGATTCCGCGGAGGCGGGCTTCAATAGCGGCTTTGAATCCGGTCAGGTATTCGTCGATCGCTTCTTTATTATAAAGAAATTTAGCAGTTGCTTTCTGTTCAGCCATGGGCGCCCATCCTCCGATATGGCTCAGGATAGCCTTCATCTTATCGATGACCGTTTTAGGGCCCATTGCCCAACCTACGCGAACACCGGTGGCGGCAAACACCTTACTGATGGCATCGATGAAGATGGTGTACTGCTGCATAGCCGGGCGGAGGCTCACCGGGTTATGGTGGCGGATATCCCCGAACGTGAGATGCCAGTACATCTGGTCGAACATTACATAAAGCTTCTTCTCTCCTTCACCGCGGCTGGCATTCTCTTCCAGGATCATGTCACAGATAGCTGTGAGTTCCTTTTCAGAGAAAGTGGTGCCGGTTGGGTTCTGTGGTGAACAAAGCGCTAACAGGGTGGCTCCCTTGATCACCGGACGAAGTTGCTCAACAGTGGGCATGAAATTGTTCTCAGGAGTAGCCTCCACCAGAACGTGCTGTGCTTCTACAAAATGCGTATAGTGATTATTGTTCCAGGAAGGTACTGCATACACCACTTTATCACCCTTGTCCACAATAGCCCTGAACAGGCTGTAGATCAGGGGCCTTCCGCCTGCAGCGATCAGGATCTCTGCATGTGAGTAATGGATCTGCTCCCTTTCTTTGATGAAAGCAGCCACGGCCTCACGCAGATCGAGATTGCCCTCGGCAGCGGGATAGTTGGTAAAATGATTGCGGTAGGCATCGATGATCTCCTCCTGCAGTCTGGCAGGGATGGGGAAGATAGAAGGGTCGAAATCACCTACGGTAAAATTGTAGATCTTTTCGCCCTGGCGTATCTTTTCTTTGATCTCGCCTCCAAGTTTCACGATCTCTGACCCGATCAGGGTTTCGGAAAGATGACTGAGTTTCATGCCGCAAAAATAAAGAACTTCCAACAGGAAAACGGGTTAAAAATTAACGCTCGTTAGTTAATGGCGCAAATAATTGACGAAAGCCGCTTTTACAGCCGTCAGACCACCGGTTAAACAAGCTGGCACAACCCAAAGCCATCCCTGTACGTATCCACCCAATGACCAGGCGTGTAAATCCGTGCAGACGGTACAGGTTATTGCCAATTTTAGTCGTCTATATCAAATCAATATTATATTCAACCATCGAAACCATTCGCTGAAATTAATCTTCTATCTTTAATAATGTCTAAACGCCAAATCGCTCCAAACATGAAAAAACTGGTATTATCCGCTGCAATGCTGGCAGCATCCGGTATCATTTTTACCGCATTCAGAAAATCTGCTCCTGAAACCGTTACTGCAGCCGCCACTCAGGGGGTTGCCACCAAATGGGTGCTCGACAAGTCACATTCCAACATACGCTTTACAGTAACGCATATGGTGGTTTCCGAAACAGAAGGATCTTTCAAAAAGTTCGATGGTACTTTTGAAGCAGAGAAAGCTGATTTCTCCGATGCAAAAGTGAATTTCACCATCGACGTGAATTCTATCAGTACAGACAATGAAGGAAGGGACAAGCACCTGAAGGGAGATGATTTCTTCAATGCCGAGAAATTCCCCAACATCACATTCGTGAGCACTGCTTTCAAACCAGTAGGTGGCAATAAGTACAAACTGGAAGGCCAGCTCACTGTACGCGATATCACCAAACCTGTTACTTTTGATGTAACCTACGGTGGTACCGTGGCCGGTGGCCGTGGCGCCAAAGCAGGTTTCAAAGCTAAAACCACTATCGACCGTTTTGAGTATGGCCTGAAATGGAACCGTATCACAGAAGCCGGTGGTATGACAGTTGGTAAAGATGTAGACGTGACTGTTAATATCGAGCTCAACGAAGCCAAACAATAGTCCGGTAACCATTCCGGTTTAAAAAGGGAGGAGGCATCGAAGAAACCGGTGCCTCCTCCTTCATTTTGGGGTTATCTTCGCATCTGCTTAACAAGCCAGCCATTTATTTTTTAATATATTAGAGCCAGTTTGATAATCGCTATCATGAAAAACTTGTTGATCTCCTCCCTACTGATCCTTGCCGTAACCACTGCGTTTACACAGCAGGGATATAATATCGGCCTTACACTCAAGCCTTATAAGAACGAGAAAGTTTACCTGGGCTATTATTATGGTAAAATGAAAGCACTGGCGGATTCCGTAGTGCTGGATGCCAACAGCAAAGGAACTTTTCATGGTAAGGAAGCCCTGCCAGGCGGTATTTACTTTATAGTTTCTCCCGGTAAGCAGATACTGTTTGAAGTACTGATAGACAAACAACAGCATTTCGCCATCGACGCAGATTCTTCAAAACTGCCGGCTGGCGTGAGTTATATAGGATCCAAAGAGAATACCCTCTTCCAGTCTTACTCCCGTTTTGCCAATGAAACCGGCATGGCTATCAGCCAGGCAAGGTCTGAACTGGCTGCCAGCACACAGAAAAAAGAAGTGGAGGCCAGGATCAACAGGCTGGATGCAAAGATGCAGCACTACCGCGACAGTATCGTAAAGGCCAACCCTGAATCCCTGCTGGCCGCCCTTCTCCAGGCCATGAAAGAGCCCACTATCCCACCTGCTGCCAAACATCCCGGAGGTAAATATGATTCCAATTATGCTTACCGGTACTTCAAAGATCATTTCTGGGATGGGGTGGAATTCAATGACGACCGCCTGGTGAGAACTCCTTTCTTTGAAGCCAAACTTGATAAATATTTCGAGCGCCTGGTGTCTCCCGAACCTGATTCCATCAAACCAGAAGTGGATTATATGCTGCTCTATGCCCGTTCAGGAAAAGAGATGTACAAATTCCTGATGGTGAAATTTGTGCAGCAATACCTCAATCCAAAATACATGGGACAGGATGCTGTGTTTGTGCACCTGTTTGAAAAATTCATCAATCCCGGTGAGGCGGAGTTCTTCACCCAGGAATACCGCGACCATCTTACCAAACGTGCCTATAGCCTGATGGCCAACCAGTTGGGCCTGGCAGCACCAGACATGAAAATGGTGGATACTTCTGACAAGCCCGCCGCACTGTATAATGTGAAAGGAGAAATGATCGTCCTCTGTTTCTGGGATCCTACCTGCAGCCATTGCAAAACGGTGGTGCCTAAGGTAGACTCTATCTTCCAGGCCAAATGGAAGGCCCAGGGCATCAAGGTATACGGTGTAATGGTTGATGGTGGTAAAGAAACCTGGACAAAGTATATCCGCGAAAACAATCTCAAAGACTGGATACACGTTTACCAGTTACCATCCCAGCAGGCCGCAGAGGAAAGCGCCGGAAAGCCTTCGTTCCGCCAGTTGTATGATGTATTCCAGACACCGGTACTGTACCTGCTGGACAAAGACAAGCGGATAGTGGCCAAGAAACTGGATTACCTGCAGATGGATGAGATCATCAACTTAAAACTTAAGAAATCAAATACCAACTGATTCCAATGAGACCTTCCCCTAAAGCACTGGCCACTGCCGCCCTGATCCTGGGCTGCTCTGCTACCGGCCTGGCTCAAACGATCTTTACCTATGGCAAAAAGGCGGTAAGCAAGGAAGAATTCCTCAGAGCTTACAACAAGAATAATACAACTGAACAATCCACTGATAAATCCTATCGCGATTACCTGGAACTGTACACCCGCTTCAAATTGAAAGTACAGGCTGCCTATGATCAGCGAATGGACACCCTGCCGGTACAACTGGCAGAGCTCAGCAATTTCCGCTTGCAGGTAGTTGATAATTATATGAACGATGACGCCAGTGTGAATGTGCTCATCAAAGAAGCAGCGGATCGTTCAAAGAAAGATATTTCCGTTGCGCATATTTTTATAGCTGCGGATGAACATGCCGCTCCTGATATCGTGGCCAGGGCGCATGACAAGATCAATGACATCCATAAGCGCCTGCAGAACGGGGAAGATTTTGCGCAGCTTGCCTTGCAGCTTTCAGAAGATCCTGCTGCAAAGCAAAACAAAGGAGAGATCGGTTATATAACCTCACTGGTACTTCCATACGTGATGGAATCGGCAGTATATAAAACAGCTCCCGGTAAAATATCGGAGCCTGTGCGTTCCAATATCGGTTTCCATATTTTCAAGAACCTGGGAGAGCGCCCTGCCATTGGTAAAGTACATGTAGCGCAGATCCTGATTGGCTGGGTGCCCGACGCTACTGAAGAACAGAAAACCGCCAGCCGCAAGCGCGCTGATTCCATCATGAACCTGCTGAAGCAGGGTGCCGATTTCAAACAGCTTGCGCAGCAATTCAGTACAGACAATACCAGTTATCAGGCAGGCGGAGAGATCATGGAGTTTGGCGTAGGCCGCTATGCACCTGCATTTGAGAAGGCAGCTTTTTCTCTTCAGAAAGATGGCGATCTCAGCGCTCCTGTTGAAACCGAATACGGTGTTCATATCATCAAAAGGCTCGCACGCATTCCTCTTCCTGCTGATCTCTCGGATAAAACATTCCTCGAAGGCTTACGGATACAGGTGTTGCAAAGCGACCGCATGAATGTGGCAAAGGATATCCTGTTTGATAAGATCAGGAAAGAAGTGCTCTTCAAAGAAATATCCACTGCTCCCACACCAATGATAATGCAGTATGCGGACAGTCTCCTGCAGGGACGTAATCCTAAGGGAGGGTTCTTTGTAACAAACAACTCCATGCTCTTTGTAGTTAAAGACAAACAATACCATTTCAACGATTTCAAAGAGTTCCTGGAATCCATGATGCGTCTGGAAAACATGCGCAGTCTGCCTGCCGAAAAGCTGTATGCAGCGTTCAAGGAAAGATCAGTATTCGATTATTACAGGGATAACCTGGAAACATTCAACCCCGATTTTGCTTACCAGTTGCAGGAATTCAAAGATGGCAACCTGCTGTTTGAGATCATGCAGCATAATGTATGGGATGTGGCCAGTGCAGATTCAGCTGGCCTTCAACGTTATTACGAAGCCAACAAAAACAAATACTGGTGGGATGCCAGTGCTGAGGCTGTAATGTTCACCGCCGGCAGCCAGGAGGCTGCTGATGATGCCAGAAAAAAACTGGAAGCCGATCCGGCTGCGTGGAAATCAATTGCAGAAAACAGCAATGGAACATTGCAGGCAGACTCTGGAAGATTTGAACTGGGGCAGATCCCTGTTGTTGGCCGAACCAACTTCACTAATGGATTGATCACTGCACCGGTAAAGAATGAAACAGACCACACAGTTACATTCGCATATATAATAAAGGTATTCATAGAAAGAAGCCCACGCAGCTTTGCTGATGCAAGAGGCTTTGTTGTGAATGACTACCAGGCCATGCTCGAGGATAAATGGATTGCGGAGCTGAAGAAAAAATATCCGGTGAAAGTGAAAGAATCTGTGGTGAAATCCCTGCCAAAGTAAAAACAGTAAGTATTTATATGTAGCGCCGCAATGTCTTTAATACACTGCGGCGTTCGTGTTTTAAGAAGTGTCTGTAAATCAGTACATATTGTGTTTTATCTTCTTCACTCCCCTAAAAAATGTTGCTTTTTCTATACAGATTGGAATATATTTTAAGGGTAGATTAAGTTAAGATATGCTGCCTGGCACAGTTTTTTTTAAGAGAAAGTTGTACTTAAAATTAAGCGTATGAAACCACTGATTATGATTGTAGCAGCCTGCTCACTGAGCATGGCAACAATGGCACAGCAGAGCAAAGTGTTTATCAAGGGAGGTCTTAACCTGGCCAATATTTCCAATTCAAGCGATGGCGACGTGGATGATGCAAAGACACTAGCTAGCTGGCACGTAGGTGTAATGGCTGATCTTCCGATCGGACAGTTCTTTGCCATTCAACCGGGTTTATTGTTCACAGGTAAAGGTTCCAAAATTCAAAACGGAAATTCATCAGACAACAACTATTACAAAGCCACCACTAATCCTATGTATATAGAACTGCCTGTGAATGCGGTTTTCAAGATCCCTCTTGAAACTAATTCACAACTGTTTGTAGGTGCAGGTCCATACATCGCAATGGGTGTTGCTGGTAAAAGAAAGATCGAAGGAAAGATCCTGGGAGTTGAATACAGCCGCAAAGACAATATTGAATTCAGCAACGATGATCCTACCACACTGAATGAAGAAGAAGGAGTAGGCCTTGGTATCATGCGTCGTTTTGATGCAGGTCTGAATGCCACTGCCGGTCTTATCATCAACAAATTCCTGGTTCAGGTTAACTACGGACATGGTTTGACCAAACTGCAATCAGGAGCTGACAATGGAGAAGACAACAAGAACAAGCACAGGGTGCTTAGCCTCTCAGTAGGTATCGGCTTATAGAAAAACAGTAAGAAGACATTGAAGAACAGCGAAAGAAAAAGGCTTCTGCTGGGCGAACGGATAACAACAACAAAGCGTTGTGGTCCGGATCCGGCAGAAGCCTTTAAGCTTTTATAAAGAACTAGAAGATCTCCTTAACAGCGTTGTAGATCACCTTCGGCTTACCGAGGGTGTAATAGTGAAGAACGGGTACACCGGCGGCTTTCAGTTCTTTCGATTGTTGCAGCAACCAGTCGGTTCCAACCTGTTCAACTTCCGCATCGGTCTTACATTTCATGATCTCATTACTGAAATCAGTGGGAATGTCAACGTGGAAAGTGCGGGGAATCACACTCAGCTGTTTTTTGCTGGTGATAGGTTTCAGGCCTGGAATAATGGGGATATCTATCCCTGCATCGCGGCAGGCTTTTACGAAATTGAAGTATTTCTGATTGTCGAAGAACATTTGGGTGACCACATATTCTGCGCCTGCATCTACCTTGGCTTTGAGATAGGCCAGGTCTGTCTGAAGGTTGGGTGCCTCAAAATGTTTTTCAGGATAACCGGCTGCGCCAATGCAGAAATTGGTGCGGAAGCCATCACGGATATCTTCTTCCAGATAGATCCCGTTGTTGAGGTTCATCACCTGTTTCAGCAGGTCCAGTGCATAACGGTTGCCGCCGATCTCCGGCTCAAAAGTGGTTTCATTCTTGGCTGCGTCTCCCCGAAGTACCAATACGTTGTCAACACCAATGAAATTGAGATCGATCAGGGCGTCTTCGGTTTCGCGTTTGTTGAAGCCGCCGCAGATGAGGTGGGGAACTGCATCTACTTTGTAATAGTTCATGATAGCGGCGCAGATCCCTACGGTGCCAGGGCGCTTGCGCACTTCCACCTTATCGAAAGTGCCATCGGCCTTTTTCTTGAAAACGTGCTCGCTCCTGTGATAAGTAACATTGATATAAGAAGGCTTGAACTCCATCAGGGGATCCAGGTGGTCATAAATGGAATTGATGGTCTTTCCTTTAAGAGGGGGTAGGATCTCAAAGGATACCAGGGTTTCTTTGGCCTGCTTGATATGGTCGATTACTTTCATGAGTGGTTAATTGGCCTGCAAACATATGTAAGGAAATCCGGATGGCAAATAGCTGTTAAATTCCGGGAGGCTAAGGGTATTTGAATTTGGATGAGTATTTTTGTATAAATAACGAAACACTTGATCAGCGAAATTCACACCAAAGACCTGGTAAAGATATATGGAGGACGTACCGTTGTAAACCATGTATCCGTACAGGTTAAGCAGGGAGAGATCGTGGGCCTTCTGGGGCCTAACGGGGCTGGCAAAACCACCAACTTCTATATGGTGGTAGGCCTGATCAAACCCGATGAAGGCCAGGTATTCCTGGATAATGAAGAGATCACCAGGCTCCCGATGTATAAAAGGGCACAGCTGGGGATCGGCTATCTGCCCCAGGAAGCTTCCGTTTTCCGCAAATTGAGTGTGGAAGACAATATCAAGGCGGTACTGGAAATGACCAGGCTGACCAGGGCTGAACAGCGTACCAAGCTGGAAAGCCTGCTGGATGAGTTTCGCCTCCACCACGTTCGCAAGAACAATGGAGACAGCCTCTCCGGTGGGGAAAGAAGAAGAACGGAGATAGCAAGGGCACTGGCCGTGGACCCCAAGTTCATTCTGCTGGATGAGCCTTTTGCCGGTGTAGACCCCATTGCCGTAGAAGATATTCAAGGTGTGGTGGCCCGGCTGAAATACAAGAATATCGGTATTCTCATCACTGACCATAACGTAAATGAAACGCTCAGTATCTGTGACCGTGCCTACCTGCTGATTGATGGAAAGATCTTCAAGCACGGAACGGCGGAAGAGCTGGCCGCCGACGAACAGGTGCGCAGGCTTTACCTGGGCAGGAATTTTGAGCTCAAACGGAAGGATTATCTTCACGAAGAGGCACTCAGATCCGTGGAAGGGGCTTCCAATCAATAGACTATTCCTGTAAATTCTTTATTTTGCCATGGTGAAACTATTATCGCCTGCTATATCATCGCTGGCCCGCATGAGGCTATGGCGTATCGAAGGATGGAAAACCCATCCCCAGGATGCACAGCGCGAAGTATTGCAGGACCTGGTGACTGCGGCACAATACACAGAATTCGGCAAAAAATACAATTTTTCAACACTCTTCAATATCCGCTCTTTCAAGCAAACCGTTCCGGTACATGAATACGAGGATATGAAACCTTATATCCAGCGGACCATGGAAGGAGAACAGCATGTTCTCTGGAATACCCCCATCTACTGGTTTGCCAAGAGCAGCGGCACCACTTCAGATAAAAGCAAGTTCATTCCGGTAAGCGATGAAAGCCTTGAAGATTGCCATTACAAAGCAGCCAAGGACGTGCTCAGCATGTACTATCAGTACCATCCCGAATCAGAACTGCTCACCGGCAAAGGCCTGGTGCTGGGAGGAAGCCATACCATCAATCCCCTGAATCACGAAGCACAGTATGGCGATCTCAGCGCGGTACTTCTGCAAAATTCACCTTTCTGGGGCAACTGGCTGCGTGTACCTGATCTCAGCATTGCATTGATGGACGAATGGGAAAGCAAGATCGAAATGCTCGCCCAGAGCACCATCCGCGAAAATGTGACTTCCATTTCAGGTGTGCCTACCTGGACGCTCGTACTGTTCCGCCGTATCCTGGAGATAACCGGTAAGCAGTCGATCGCAGAAGTATGGCCCAACCTCGAGCTCTACATGCACGGCGGCGTTTCATTTACGCCTTACCGTGAGCAATTCCGGAAGATCATTGGTAAGAAGATCAATTATCTTGAAATGTACAATGCCAGCGAAGGCTTCTTTGCCGCACAGGATGTGCCGGGAGAAGAAGGCATGCTACTCTTCGTGGACCATGGTATCTTCATGGAGTTCATGCCGCTGGAGGAATATGGTAAGCAATTCCCGCATACCATCGGCCTGAGCGAAGTGGAAAAGGGAAAGAACTATGCCCTGGTGATCAGCACCAATGGAGGTCTCTGGCGTTACCTGGTGGGCGATACCGTTCAGTTCACATCCCTTGAACCCTTCCGCATCAAGGTGAGCGGAAGGATCAAACATTATATGAATGCCTTCGGGGAAGAAGTGATTGTAGACAATACTGATGTAGCCATCGCCGCTGCTTCAGCAGCTACCGGTGCCGTGGTGAACGACTATACCGCCGCCCCTGTATACTTCAGTGAGGGAAGCAACGGGGCGCATGAATGGCTGATCGAATTTGAGAAGCACCCTTCCGACCTTTCTGTGTTTACCAAAGAACTGGATGCTTCCCTGAAAACCCTCAACAGTGATTACGAAGCCAAGCGACACAAGGATATTGCACTCCGCATGCCCATTGTACATTCCCTGGAGAAAGGCATTTTCAGCAACTGGCTCAAGAGCCGGGGTAAGCTGGGAGGGCAGCACAAAGTTACCCGCTTAAGCAATGAGCGCATCCACCTCGAAGAGATCAAGATCCTGGCTGGAATTACTTGATGTATCAGAGTGTGCCCAGTCGCTCGCGTCCCCGCGAGTGACGTCTATTTGTTCGCCTCCGGCGAACGTTAAGTTGACAAACAGCCATTTCCCCATTAATAAAAAAATCCTCGTATTGCATAAATTCATTTTATTTGTGCTCGTTTTATAAAAATTCAACCAACCATGAAATTACTCGACAACAAGGTTGCCATTGTAACTGGAGCGGCCCGCGGAATCGGTGAAGCGATTGCTGTGAAACTGGCTGAGCAGGGTGCACATATTGCTTTCACATACGTTAGCGACAGCAGTGCAGACAAGGCAGCAGCTCTTCAGCAAAAACTGGAATCACTTGGTGTAAAAGCCAAAGCCTATAAAAGCAACGCTGGCGATTTTACAGCCAGCGAACAATTTGTAAATGATGTGGTGAAAGAATTCGGCACCATCGACGTTTGCGTGAACAATGCGGGCATCTCTAAAGATAACCTCCTGCTCCGCATGACGCCAGAACAGTGGGACGATGTAATGAACATCAACCTGAAAAGTGTATTCAATATCACAAAGCAAGTGATCCGCCCCATGATGAAAGCCAAGAAAGGCAGCATCATCAATATGAGTTCCATTATCGGTATCCGTGGAAACGCAGGCCAGAGCAGCTATGCAGCCAGCAAAGCCGGTATCATCGGATTTACCAAGTCTGTTGCACATGAACTGGGCAGCCGGAATATCCGTTGCAATGCCATAGCCCCCGGTTTCATTGAAACCGATATGACCCACTACCTCAAGGATGGCGATGCCAGCAAGGCATTCCTTGAAAAAATTCCTCTCGGCCGTTTCGGCAGCGGCGAAGAAGTTGCCAATACCACGCTCTTCCTGGCTTCGGATATGAGTACTTATATCACCGGACAGGTACTGAGCGTTTGTGGTGGATTGAACATTTAATACAGTGCCGGCCTGCCGGTAACCATATAATCGAAAGCCTGGCATCTGACCAGGCTTTTGCTTTTACTGAAGGCCGATAAATGTTGATTCAACCGAATCCGGTTGACATACAACAGGTGGTGGGATACCTTGGATCCCTAAAACCCAAGAAATGAAAACAATTGGCAAACCTTTCAAGGTTGTTGCAATCGCAATGACAGTGCTGGGGGTGAGTATCGCAGGCTGTAAAAAAGATAAAGACAAGGCTACAGCGCAGAATGATCCTTCTATCACCTCTTTCAGTCCCGCAGAAGCCGCAATCGGCAATACTGTAGTGATCTCCGGGAAAAACTTCTCACAGGAAAAAGCAGAGAACAAGGTAAAGTTCAATGGTGTTGCAGCAGTAGTCTCAGAAGCAAAGACGACCGAGCTCTCCGTAAAGGTTCCTGAAGGAGCTGGCAATGGTAAGATCACAGTAACGGTAAATGATATAACAGCTACTTCAGCCACTGATTTCAAGGTGAATGCCAGTGCACCGCGGGTCTCCGGTTTTGATCCTGCGAAAGGAGCTGCCGGTGTGGAAGTAACAATCACAGGTGAGCGCTTCTCCAATCAGAGTAAGGCATTCTTTGGTACACTGCCTGCCACCACCACCTTCGTTAACACCACCACACTGAAGGCCGTTGTGCCTGCTGACGTGCTTACCGCAAAGATCAGGGTCACAAATGGCAACCTGGAAGCCCTCAGTGCCATTGATTTTATTGCGCCTCCACGTATCACTGGTTTGTCTGTGGACCGTGCCGAAGAAGGCCAGGTGATCACCATCACCGGTGTGAACTTCAGTGACAACAGAGAAAATATTGAAGTAGCTTTTGGTGGCGGTGTGGCAACTTCCGCAGAGATAGAAAGCTGCAATTCCACAGCAATTGTGGTAAAAGCACCAGTTGCCGGTAAAGACGGGAAGATAGGTGTTACGGCCAACGGACTCTTTGTTCAGTCTGTCAATGAATTTAAATATAAAGCTACCATTACAGAGTTTTCCCCGAAGTCAGGACCTAAAGGAACTTTGGTGTCATTAAAAGGAAAGCGTTTGGGAGTTGGGGCTTCCATTGAAATCAATGGCATCCCTGCAACATCATTTCCTTACAGGGCTCCGGATCAGACAGAGATCAGGTTCCATATTCCAACGCATGCCAGTGTTGTTGGGGATAAGATCAAATTGAAATCGAATAACCTGGAGTACCTGACTGCTGAACCTTTTGTAGTCACCAATGTGTGGAAGAAGTTACGGGATGCAGTAGCCGGACAGTATTATGAGAAAGGGTTCATGTATGTTCAGAATAATGAAATATTTGTTGGACTCGGTAAGAATGCAACCGGGGGACTTAATAATACATATGCCAAATATAGTATTGCAAATAACACCTGGTCAACACCGGTTGCCATTCCGACTATTGTTACGCCGCGTTACGATGTTAGTTATGCAACGCTCGGAAACAGGGTTTTTGTGATCGGAGGATTGATCAGCGCAAATTCGTACAAGCGCGATGTTGATTATCTCGACCTGGGCGATAATACGTGGAGAGACGCAGGGCTCCTTCCTGATAACTCAGGGGGTGGCGTTGCTTTTGTCATTAATAATACGCTTTATGCAGGTCTGGGAAATGGAGCCGGCGCCCGTAAGATCTATCAGTTCGATAATACCAACCTGAACTGGAGCGAAGGAGAAATTGTTGACCTGCGCAGCGCAGGCTTTATTAACAACAGTTGCTTTGTACTGGATAACAACGCTTATATCGGGCATGGCAAAGATGTTGCCAATAATATGAAAAAAGCATTCTTTTCGTTTTCTGGCAGTGGTACCACCGGGCCGGTAGCTGATGCTAAAGTTGTCACAGATGGCGCGGCCAGTTTCAGTTATAACGGAAAGGGGTATGTGAAAGCGGTTCACGACCTGTATGAGTACAACCCCACAAATGATGAATGGAAGCTGATCAATTCTACAGATGCTATCTACGTTAATTATCTGACTGTTGTGAACAACAGGATATTTGGTATCGGATACAACGGAGAAGTGTATGAGTACATTCCTTAATTAACTGAAACGGCCTGGGACCTTTATTCAACAGGTCGCAGGCCGTTTATATTTTAACCGACAGTTTATTCTGTCTATTTTTTTGCTTTCGCTTTGAACTGCTCTATAGCATTGCGGGTAAAGCTGCTCAATACCAGCTCTCCGCTGATCTTTGCTCTTTCCACCAGCAGCTGGTCCCAGTGATCAGTTCCTTTCCACAATACCTTCTTCAGTTCATGCATGGCCTGTGGGCTTGAATGAGAGAGTGTTTGAGTAAGGCGGGCGATGGATTCATCCATATCTGAAACGCTGTTGTGCAGTTCTGCAAACAGTCCTTTTCTTCTTGCCCAGTCAGCATTGCGCCACATGGTAGCATCGATGGACAGATGTCCGAAACCTGCAGTCCCGATCTTCCTTTCCACAGCGGGGCCTACTACAAAAGGTCCGATGCCTACCGCCAGTTCGCTCAGTTTTACGTCTGCGCCTTCCACGGCAATGGCGTAATCAGCCGCTGCTGCAATGCCTACACCGCCGCCCACGCATTTGCCCTGGATACGGGCAACAATGAACTGCGGGCATTTGCGCATGGCATTGATCACATTGGCAAAGCCGCTGAAGAATTCAAGTCCCTGTTCTTTGTTCTGAATGGCCACCAGCTCATCAAAAGAAGCACCTGCACAGAAGGCTTTCTCCCCGGCAGAGCGGAGAACGATCACTTTGGTATCGCTTTCATTGCCTGCTCCATGAATGGCATGAGCCAGTTCTTCCAGTAGTTTGCCAGGCAAGGAATTGCTCTGGGGGTGGTAGAACTCGATGGTGGTAATCCCATTATGCGTTTCGGCCTTTACATGGCCCTGTTGAATTTCCCTGATCATAGATAAATGTTTTTTGAATTAGCCCTGATCTTTCTTTCTGACCATAGTGAGAATAGTGGCAATGGCAACCGGTTCGTCCAGTTGATCGGTTACTTCCACCAGCCATTTCACAATTCCTTTTGCAATATCATCATCCCCTTTCTTTTCCTGCTCCGTTTTTTCTTTACAGGTAAGTTTTACTCCAATGGTGGAGCCTGCATACACAGGTTTTAGGAAACGGCATTCATCCAGCCCGTAGTTCAGCATCACCGGTCCTTTCTTTGCATCCACAAATAAACCAGCGGCTGCGCTCAGAATGAAGTAGCCATGAGCTACAGGCCTTTCAAAAATGGTGCCTTCCAGTGAAGTATGATCGGTATGTGCATAAAAATGGTCCCAGCTTACATTGGCGAAGTTAACGATGTCTGCTTCCGTTACAGTACGCTTATGCGTGTGCAGGGTGTCTCCGATCTGCAATTCCTCGAAAAATTTTCTGAATGGATGTTTCTCGTCTTCTGTAGTTGCCGCGCCTGCCTGGTACACATTGGTGATGGCAGTAATGGCGGTGGGCGATCCCTGGATGGCGGTGCGCTGCATGTAGTGCTTCACGCCTCTTACGCCGCCCATTTCTTCGCCGCCTCCGGCGCGGCCCGGGCCGCCATGCACCAGCATGGGTAACGGCGATCCGTGTCCGGTGCTTTCTTTGGCGTCTTCGCGGTTCAGCACCAGGATGCGTCCATGGTGGGAAGCTGCGCCCAGCACAAAATCTTTCGCGATCTTATTATCAGCAGTCACTACGGAACAAACCAGTGAGCCTTTGCCTTTCTTGGCAAGTACAGTGGCTTCGTTCAGGTTCTTGTAAGGCATGATGGTGCTAACAGGTCCGAATGCTTCCACTTCATGTACTTCCTTCGATTCAAAAGGCGTTTGGTTCAACAGCAGCAAGGGGCTCATGAATGCGCCCTTCTTTGCGTCTGCATCAATAACTTCCACGCTGTCGAGGGAGCCATATACAATGGAGGAAGAGGCCAGCAGCTTCTGCACCTGCGCCATCACCTCCTCGCGCTGGCTTTGCCCGGCGAGGGAACCCATGCGCACTTTTTCGTTCTCAGGGTTGCCGATGGTGGTTTGACTGAGTGCTTTGCCCACAGCTTTCCACACATCTTCCATTTTATTTTCAGGAACAAAAATGCGGCGGATAGCAGTACATTTTTGTCCTGCCTTGGTGGTCATTTCTTTTCTTACCTCTTTCACAAAGATGTCCCACTCCGGCATGTCCGGTGTAACATCTTCGCCCAGCACAATACAGTTCAGTGAATCCGCTTCCATGGTGAAAGGCACGTTCTCTGCAAGGATGCGTGGCTGTGATTTAAGCATT
Source organism: Pseudobacter sp. (assembly GCF_051955275.1). Taxonomy (NCBI): domain Bacteria; kingdom Pseudomonadati; phylum Bacteroidota; class Chitinophagia; order Chitinophagales; family Chitinophagaceae; genus Pseudobacter; species Pseudobacter sp. The sequence continues at coordinate 15,250 of NZ_JBQCGW010000269.1, forward strand.
TTACCGGTGGAGGCGGAACCTGTGAAGGTGATCACATCCTGTTCGGTAACATGATCAAGCAGGTCACCGGCAGAACCAACCAGCAACTGGAGGGCACCATCGGGCAGGATGCCTGAGGCGATGATCTTTTTAACTACGGCTTCTGTGAGATAGGAAGTAACCGTTGCGGGTTTCACGATGGCGGGCATACCTGCCAGCAGGTTCACTGCAATCTTTTCAAGCATCCCCCACACGGGAAAGTTGAATGCATTGATATGAATGGCCACGCCTTCTTTGGGGACCAGGATATGATGCCCCATGAAACTGCCTGTTTTACTCAGTGAAACAGGATCACCGTCAACGGCAAAAGGTTCATTGGGAAATTTTCTGCGGAGGGAAGCATAAGAGAACAGGTTACCGATGCCACCTTCGATATCCACCCAGCTGTCTGCTTTGGTTGCGCCGGATTTATAGCTCAGGCTATAAAGCTCCGGTAAATGTTCGCGAAGCATGAGTGCCAGGCTTTTGAGCATCAGTCCTCTTTCATGAAAGGTCATTTTACGCAATGCGGGATTGCCTTTGGTTCTCCCATATTCCAGGATGGATGCAAAATCAAGTCCTTTTGTTGAAGTTGAGCCCAATGGAGCGCCGGTAACTGCATTGTATAATGTCTGACCTTCTCCATCGCCGGCAATCCATTTACCGGTCACATAGTTTTCGAGTTTGATCATATAGCAAGTTAATGCCACGAAAGTACTGCAAAGCAATAAATCGGGCCGGATTTAGTGATTTTATTAACAGGAATGTATTTTTGCCGGGACCAATGGAAAAAGATAGCTTTCCGTTGTGTAAAAAACACAAAGTATGATAAAATCAATTGCTTCGCTGGCTGTGATCAGTATGATGGTAATGGCCTGTAACAACGCACAGGAAACTACACCTGAGCGTAAAGATGGTTATTCCAAAGATCTGAAAACAAAAAAAGACTCTCTCTACCACGATGTAATGGAAGGACATGATATCGGAATGGCAAAAATGGGCGCTTTGAAGAAGAATAACGGGCTTGCACAATCGAAAATCGACAGTATCCAGAAATTACCCGCAGGCAAACAGGATAAATCCTATCTGCAGGAAGTGATGACGCTTCAGCAGCAGCTGATCAATGCGGAGAATGGTATGAATGACTGGATGGTTGGTTTCAACACGGACTCTGCAACCGGCGCAAATGCTGAGCCATACCTGCAGGGAGAATTGATGAAAGTGAATATCGTGCGCGATAATATCCTCAACAGCCTGAAAAAAGCGGATTCGCTGTTTAAGAAATAACAGTCGCTTACCCGGAAATTATAAAGCCTGCATCAAGAAATGCAGGCTTTTGTTTTATCGTTCAACGGGATCAGCTGATCAGTCCGAATTGCTTCAGGTGATGTTGTGTATGCTTGTACAGCAGTTGAACCTGCTCTTCAAAGTTGAGGTTTCCGAAAACAGGGTTCAGTACCCTCAGTTGCGGATCCTTTTCAAATACTTCAAAGAAATGATCCAGTTCTTTCTGAAGAGCCTCGATAGCCTGCTGCATGGTATTGTATTGGGTAGGCTTGGGCTCCTCAGGCAATAAAGGGTTAACGGTATTGGGTCTGAAAGGTTTGTCGGTCATCAGCCAAGCATATGTTTTTTCTGTTGTTTCCTTATCGGCAACTGCCGGGTATTGCTGGCGGCCGCTGGCAACCTGCAGCATCTCAGCCATATGTTCCACCATCTGCTGGCCATTCATCTTGCCCCATGCGGGTTGTGCATCCGGCGCCAGGTGTTTCAGGTGGAAAACAAAATCCTGCTTCAGAAAATTCACATGCTGCTGGTTCATCATATTGGTTGTTTAATAATGGGCATAATAGCACAATTTACATAAAAAAATGTGTCAGCATGACAGATTACCGGATTGGTGCAGGTTTTGAGCCATTGCATTTATGGAAAACGACTATCCCCTGCAATTGGTTCAGCATGCTGACCAGGGTTTGCTGGATGCTTATTCCGGCACAATCACCCGAGTGGTGCATGATACTGCGGAAGCAGTAGTGCACATAGAAGTTATCAAAAAGGTAACAGATCCCAGGACCCGCCAGCAGCGCGACGCGCCTGGCAGTGGCTCTGGTTTCATCATTTCTTCAGATGGTTTTATCGTTACCAATAATCACGTAATAGAACAGGCAAAGGATATCAGGGTATCATTATCCGATGGCAGGAAAGTGGTGGCTGAACTGAGAGGCACTGATCCTTCAACGGATATTGCCGTGCTGAAGATCTATGAGAATAACCTGAAAGCACTGGCTTTTGCAGATTCTTCAAATCTGCAACCCGGCCAGATTGCAGTTGCTATCGGCAACCCGCTGGGGTTGCAGCATACCGTAACAGCCGGTGTGGTCAGTGCACTTGGCCGCACATTGCGAGCCAGCAACGGCAGGTTGATAGATGATGTGATACAGACTGACGCCAGTCTCAATCCCGGTAATTCCGGTGGACCGTTGGTGAACTCCTCCGGTCAGGTGATCGGTGTGAACACCGCCATGATCCCTACTGCCCATGGGATCTGTTTTGCGGTGAGCTCCAATCTTGCCGCTTATGTGGCCGGCAGGCTGATCATGACCGGCAGAGTGAAGCGCGCTTATCTTGGTATTGCAGGTCAGCTGGTCAACCTCACTGACCGGATGATTGCCGCCAACAAGCTGCAGAAAAAAACAGGAGTGTATGTATTTGAACTGGAAGCAGACAGTCCTGCTTATAACCGGCAGCTGAATACCGGTGATATCATTGTGGGCATCGGCGAAACAGCAGTTGGTTCTGTGGATGATCTGCACAAACAGTTGACTGAAAGCTTTATAGGACAAAGGTTACAGCTGGATGTGCTGCGCAATGGAAGGAAGGTAACGGTAGAAGTGATTCCCGGAGAAATGAAATAAGATTATTGATTTAAAGAGAGATCCCGGCTCAATGGCCGGGATCTCTCTTTAAATATGTACTACCGGGAGTTTACCGGATGATGAGTTTGGTGAGATAATTCTTATTGTCGTGCTGGATCCTCAGCATATACACACCTGTGGTGAGATGTGCGGCCTCAACAGTTTTGTTGAACCTGCCGATGAAGCCTGGGTAATTATTCTCGAAAACTTTTTGTCCGAGTGTATTCAGGATCGCGATATTCAGATCTGCTTTTTTGGTAACGGTGAAGTCTGCCACAAATCTTCCGCTGCTCGGGTTGGGCAGTATCTTCAGACCAATGGCCGCCGGATCTACATTCGGTACAGAGGTTACCGTGTAATTGATCTCATTGGAAGTGAGGGCGCAATTGAATTCCGATCTCACAACAACAGTATAAGTGCCGGCTGTAGTGGCTACATACGTTTTTTCTGTAGCTCCTGTTATTTCAGTGCCATTTCTGTACCATTGGTTGCCAGTGGCGGAGCTGCTTGTAAGTACATTTCCTGCGATAGTAATTGATGGCGGCAACATGCTGCTGGCTAATACTTCTGATTTGCCGGTACTGGGGCAGTTCAGGAAGCGGAGTTTTGTATCGTACAGGAAGAACCAGTATTTCTGTTGGTCATTATTGATAAACTGCTGGATATTGCTGGTGTAAGTAAATACGCCTGTAATGCCTGTGGGATAAGGTGTTGCGGCCAGGTTGTTATTGGCAAAAAGTTCCACATTGTCCGTTGCTTCCTGTGTAACGATGATATAATGTGTGCCGGTAGTGGTCACTTGCAGGTTCAGGGTGAATACGGCCCCGTTGTCATCTGGCTGATAACTCTGGCTGTTGCCGGGAGTTGGGTCGGTTGGATACACATCGATCTCTGTTGCGCTTACCGGCGTGTAGTTGTAGCTGTTGGTATTCCAGGTAAGGTTCCTGGCTACAGTGAATTTTAATTTACTGCCCGGAGTTGCAAACCCGATGTATAACCGCACACTTTCGATCATTACCGGAGCTGTATTGCTGAAGGTCATAAAGTAGGCATTGAACTTCCTGTAGGAACCGGTAGTATTTAATGTGCTGTGACTTGCAGGCCCTATGTTGATTGTACTGTTATTCTTTCCAACAAAATACTTCTTATCAGCTGTGATCACAGTGCTGGATGATTTTGTACCTGCAGCAATGGGAGTGGTTGCATTGGCCGCATCATACCAGAAATAAATATCTCCATTGGTTGGATTGCCTTTGAAATTTACCAGGTTATTATTACAGATCTCAGCGGAGCCGTCCGTTGGTGGAGCAGGCGCCGGAGCGATATTCACAGTAGTGGTTATTTTATCATTACTGGCATTCTGGTCACCTGCGAAAGTAGTGCTGGCTTCAACCGTGTACGTGGCGCCGGCTTCAGGAGTAATGGTGTTCTGCAAGGTGTATACTGCACTTCCTCCTGCAGGAATAGTTCCCGGGAAAGTACCATTGGTATTCAAAACTGTTGTAGCGCCTTTTGTGATCTTCATGGAGAAGGGCACATTGCTTTGCGACTGAGTGCCCATATTCCGAAGTCTGATAGCCACATACTGCGGACCATTGGCGCAATCCTCATCATAAGGAGAGATGATCTCTGCAACACCCAGATCTTTGGAAGGCTGCAATGTTTTCAAAAGGAAATCGTGAGTCTCGCCTTTGGTGTAAGTGCCGCAACTGGTAATGGAGGAGGGGTTGGCGGTTTCCACCAATACAATGCGGGAAAGAATTGTTTGTCCCGATTTAATTGTCACCGGCAGGGTAACATTAAAAGTGAATGTATGCGTGGGTGTATTGGGTGTGACCGCTGCGGAAGTGTATAATAATTCAGCAGGCAGATCAAAAGTTCCGTTATTGTTGAGGTCGGCAAAAAATTTGAATCCGATGGATGGGAGATTCTCTCCGCCGCAGGTTCCCACCGTGAGTGTGGGTGCATAGGCAATGCCTGTTTCTATGGAAGCCACTGAACCAGTATTGTCAACATAGTTGGTGCAGGTATTGGTGGAGGCGGCTGTAAAGTCCAGGGTTCCCAGCTTGATACCGTTCACTCTTGCACCGCTGGTATTTGTGGGGCCTGAAGTACAGGCGGCTGCACCGCCCACTCCGCTGATGATGAGAGAGAAAATTTGTGATCCTCTTTCCAGGGTGCCCTTATGCGTTACCGTTATGGTGTATGTACGGCCGGGAACAGCGTTGGGGATCTCGATCTTCTCCACGTTGTCAAGGATATTGTCTCCGGTAGTGGCCGCAGCATCACGGGATGCCGGATTCAGTTTCCATGGCATGAATGTAGTGGCGCCCTGTGTGATCCGGAGATCAAGGTCGTGCACCAGTTTGGGTGTAGTACTGTTCAGTGTATTGGCAGAAGTGATGCCTCCTTTGGGGTCTGTCCAGCAGATGGTAGCCACCAGAGGGCCGTTGCCCGAAGCTACTACGTTAAATGTAAAGGTGTTGCCATTGTTGATAGTTTCTTCTTTAATTACCTGCAGTTTGGCCGGGCTGTTATCGTCTTTGATAACAGTAGCGGCTTTGGCGATATTGGCCAGTCCCCATCCGTGCTTGTAGTCAGGACCGTTTGACGGGCCGGCTTCATTTGCGGTATGGATAACCAGCCCTTTCAATGTTGAAGAGCGCATGAAGGCACCTGCATGGAGCTGTGCGTAATATTCCTGCAGCAGTATAAGCGAGCCGGAAACGTTGGGAGTTGCCATGGATGTACCGCTGAAACTGGAATAAGCATTATCACCGGAGGCAACACTGCTCAGCAGATCCACGCCGTCGGCCACAATATCGGGCTTGATGCGGCCGTCATCGGTAGGGCCCCAGCTGCTGAAGCTGCTGAGCACTACGTCGGCAGTAGTTGAATAACCGAGAGCGACAGGATTCACGGCGCCAACGGTGAGCACATTCTTGGCGGTACCATATGATGAAATGATATCATAGCCATCATTGTTGCTGATGCCTGCCGGGCGCTTACCTAAAGTCCATACACCTTCACTATTCCGTCTGTAATAGTCTGCTCCAACAGCGGGACCGTTCTCATCCCTGTTATTGCCTGATGATTTTACGATCAGGTAAAAAGGAGCGTTGTAGGCGATAGAGTCCCAGGTTTGGGTTTCGTCTGTATACTGTCCGAAGCGAGGGTCTTCCACGGAGCCATCTGGTCCCCAGAACTCCCACCTGTTTTGCGTTTCATTAAAACTCCATCCGGCAATTTCTCCGTATGAGTGGTTGCTCACCAGGAGATTGGGCGCAGCTCCAAGCATCTCTGAAATATGGCTGTTGAAATCATATGCTTCGAGGGTTTGTAGCTGGTAGGCCATTCCTTTTGCGAGGGGGTTGACTCCTGTGGCTATCATAGTTCCGGCTACGTGCGTGGCGTGATCGTTGTTAGTGCCAACATTCTTGTTGGCTACTCTTCCAACCAGCTCCACGTGCGTGGCACGTACGTTACCTCCATCCCAGAGTCCGAGTTTACTCTTCACTGAATTGGAACTGCCGCTGAGGCTGAGGCCCAGGCTACCGCCGGACCAGAGTTGGTTGGTGCCGATAGTGGCTGCTGCCAGTTGGTTGCTTTCCGTGGAAAGGTAAACAGGGTTGCCTGAGCCGTCAACTCTTATAAGAACAGCTATTCCTCCATTTCTTCTGTTCACCGTAAGCGGCCAGCTTTTCTTCTTTGCCAGTTCCTGCAATTTCACATGGTCTATCCGCTCTTTTGCGGCCTGATTCTCGCTTGCTTTGCGAAGTGTCTCTGACTGTGTACGGGATTGAGAAAATGCCTGGCTGCCTGTCAACAACACGATTACGAATAGTGTAAATTTGTTCCGGGGCATGTAAAGTTTTTAATATGTACTGAAAAAGCAATAATTTGGTTGGTTACCGGGTAATTGCACTCCCTAAATTTAATATAACATGGCAATGATGCGAAATAAACTTGGGCTTCCGGCACTGGCATTTTTAATGCTCACCGTGCTGAGTTCTTATACTTGCATCTTCGGCAGAAAGGAAGGGATAAGAGGGCTGATCCATTTGGTTAAGGGTAACCAGATGCCTTCTCCCAGCCGTCCCCTCCCGGCGCCCGAGCCACTACAGACCACTTTGTATATTTACGAACTTACCAATATCAGCCAGGTGACCCGATCCGAAGCCTATGCGCCTTTCTACACCGCTATCAATACCAGGCTGATCAAACAGGTAAACTCAAATAAAAAGGGCGAATTCAAAGTCAAACTTCCGCCCGGCCAATATTCCATCTTTATAAAGAAGGACGACCGCTTCTACGCAAACCTCTTCGATGAAAAGAACAACATCGCGCCCGTAACCGTAGCAAAAGGAAAATATACGGAAGTGGAAGTCAGGGCTGATTACGACGCCGTGTATTGATGCTGATAAGCGTCTGTAACCGGGGGTATACAATTTGCATAACAATTGTACCGGGATTATATTGTAAACATGTAAAGCGGATAGAACGCAATGCAGCACAAGGATTTATTTAAAAAAGGATGGATGTTCATGACGCTGCTGGCTGGCTGCTTTACGGCTGCTGCTCAGGGAAGTGCAGAATATGATTCGGATTATTATGAGTCTTATACCGATAAGGTCACCGGGAGGGTGTACTTCTCCCAGAAATACACCAATCTTATCCTCCGGGCCAAAAACCGGGCAGACGATCTCCGTTACAGACCAAATACTACACTAAATTTCGGGGTAGGCGCCACCTATGGCTGGTTCACGCTCAACCTGGCTTATGGATTCAACTTCCTCAACCGGGGCGACGGAGGCAAAGGCAAAACCCGCTACCTCGATCTTCAATCGCATATCTATACCCGTAAGATGAGTATTGACCTCTTCGGGCAGTTCTACAAAGGTTTTTATCTCTATCCGGAAGGAACGGCCATGCCTAACAAGGGATGGTATACCCGCCCCGATATCCGGGTCCGGCATATGGGTGTTGCAGCTTATTACATTATTGACTGGGATAAACTGAGCATGCGGGCAGCCATGTTGCAAACTGAATGGCAGAAGAAATCCGCAGGCAGCCTGCTGGTGGGTGGCGAAGTGTATTATGGTTATACAAAAGCGGACAGTGCACTTGTGCCTGCCGTAATGGAAGCCATGTATGATCAGCGGGGTGTTACCAAATTCAGGTATTTCGATATAGGGCCGGGTATCGGTTATGCCTATACGTATGTACACAAAGAAAGGTTCTTTGCCATGGGAGGCATCACCGGCAGCTTCCCCATCAATTTCCAGAAAGATATACGCTATGGAACCCCGGAAAGGAAGGTGACCATCAGTCCGGATATCATGTACAGGATCGGGCTTGGTTATAATGATTCAAGAAAGAATTTCAGTGTTACCTGGGTGAACAATACATTTCAAACAAAGGGAGAGTCCGGCAGGTACCGTATCAATACAGGAAATGTGCGGGTAAATGCTGCCTGGCGCTTCGATCCGGGGCCGAAGTTGAAGAGAAAGATAAAAGTGTTCAGGTCCAATAGCTGAGCTGAACAAAATAAGAAAAGTCACCCGCCTGGGTGACGGGCGACTTCAGAATATAGTTACTTATACAGATTGCTTTGATTCAATCTCCCTGGTAAGGGCGCTGAAGATTTCGTCGATACTTCCTTCACCTTTCACATGCTTCACTTTTCCAAATTTGGAGTAGTGGCCTGCAACAGGAGAAGTTTTGTTCTCATACTCTACAAGGCGGGCGCGGATCACGTCTGTATTGGTGTCGTCGCTTCTGCCGGAGGTTTTGCCGCGGTTGAGAAGGCGTTGAACCAGCTCGTCTTCGGAAACCTCCAGAGCCAGCACGATGGAGATCTCTTCCTGCAGTTCTGCCAGCAAGCTGTCAAGCGCTTCCGCCTGTGCAACTGTGCGGGGGAAACCATCAAACAGGAAGCCTTTGGCTTCTGGATTGGCGTTCAGCGCGGAACGGATCATACCGATCACAACCTCATCGGGCACCAGTTGGCCCTGGTCCATATAACTTTTGGCTTCCAGGCCCAGTTTGGTTTTATTGGCAATCTCTTCGCGGAGCAGGTTGCCCGTTGAGAGATGCAATAATCCGTATTGTTCTATCAGTTTATCTGACTGAGTGCCCTTTCCGCTACCGGGAGGTCCGAATAAAATCAAATTGAACATGATACTTACTACACTTGGTGAAGGGACAAATATAAACCATGATCGTTAGAAATCCTTTAACATCCGGGGGTTTCTAATTAAAAAAGCATTAGACAATACTACTAACATCTGTTAATTTTCAATTGTGTAAGATCCCCGCAAACTCTGCGTGCGTAAATTTGTTATAATAAAATGACTATGAAGCGAAACCTGCACAGGGTGCTGATTCTGCCCCTGATACTCCTGATGCTCACTGCACTGCAGCAGTGCAGCTACTCGCAAACACCACCTCCCAATCAGAAAAAACAGCATATGGATAGTACAAAAAAAGAGAACAACCCGGTTTATTCCCGTACAGATTCCACCAAAGTGAACCTGTCGGAAGAAGAATGGAAGAAGATCCTGCCTGCGGATGTTTACAACATTGCGCGCCAGAAAGGAACGGAGCGGCCATGGAGCAGCAAATTCGAGCACTCCAAAGAGATAGGCACTTATTACTGCGCCGTATGCGGTAACCCGCTGTTCAGATCTGATACCAAATTCGAGAGCGGATGCGGCTGGCCAAGCTTTTACGAGCCCGTAACCAAGGGTAGCATCATCTATAATCCGGATAACTCGCACGGAATGCAACGTACAGAAGTAGTTTGCGGCCGCTGCAAGAGCCACCTGGGACATGTATTTGACGACGGCCCCCCTCCAACAGGCCTCCGTTACTGCATCAACGGTGTAGTGCTGGATTTTGAAAAAGCCAAAGAGGCAGAGAAGAAATATAAGGAAGATAAACAAGACTAGCAGGCGTTATCTTTGCACCATGAGAAAGAAGAACATGGTATTGCAAAGCATTGCAGTTGAAGACTATGCGGCGGAAGGAAAGGCTCTGGCCAGATTGGATGGAAAAGTGATCTTTATCGAAGGCGCCGTGCCCGGAGATGTAGTGGACGTGCGCCTTTCCAAAAATAAAAAAGAATGGGCCGAAGGTAAAGCGGTCCATTTTCATTCCTTTTCAAAAGACAGGGTAGACCCCTTCTGCCAGCACTTCGGAGTGTGCGGAGGCTGCAAATGGCAGATGCTCCCCTACGAAAAGCAGGTTATTTACAAACAACAGGAAGTGACACAGAACCTGAAAAGGATCGGCAAAGTGGAGCTTCCCGAGATAGAGCCCATCCTGGGTTGCGAGCAGACGGCCCGCTACCGCAACAAGCTGGAATTCACTTTCAGCAACAAAAGATACCTCACCAATCAGGAGATCGCGGCAGGCGGTGACCTGCCCCAGGAAAATGCCCTCGGTTTTCACGTTCCCCGTTTATTCGACAAGATCATCGATATCAATACCTGCCACCTGATGGCAGAGCCGGCCAATGCCATCAAGAATACCATCCGGGATTTTGCCAAAGAACAGGATTATACCTTCTACGATATCCGTGAACACAAGGGATGGCTTCGCACTCTCATCATCCGGGTGGTTACCACCGGCGAAGTGATGGTGAACGTTTGCTTTGGGTATGATGATGCTGAACAGCGCAAAAAGCTGTTTGATCACCTGCTGCAGAAAGTGCCTTCCATCACCACCCTGCTGTATACCATCAACCCCAAAAAGAACGACACCATTTATGACCTGGAGCCTAAAGCCTATACGGGTAAAGGTTACATCATAGAAAAGCTGGAAGACCTTCAGTTCAAGATCGGACCGAAATCTTTCTTTCAGACAAATACGCATCAGGGTGAAAGATTATACCAGGTTACGCGGGAGTTTGCCGAACTAAGCGGTACAGAAACTGTTTATGATCTGTATTGCGGAACAGGCAGCATCGGTCTGTTCGTAAGCAAACTGGCAAAGAAGATAATCGGGGTAGAAGTTATCAAAGAAGCTATTGATGATGCCCGCGAGAATGCGGCGCTGAACAATATCGGCCATGCAGAGTTCTTTGCAGGTGATGTGATAGATATCTGCAACGATGCTTTCTTTCAGCACCATGGCAAGCCCGATGTGATCATTACCGATCCCCCACGGGCAGGCATGCACGAAAAACTTGTGCAGAAGATCCTGGACATGGAGGCCCCGCTGGTAGTGTATGTAAGCTGTAATCCTGCCACGCAGGCCAGGGATCTCAGCAGACTGGGTGAAAAATATGAAGTTACCAGGGTACGGCCGGTAGACATGTTCCCGCAGACCCACCATATCGAGAACGTGGTGCAGCTGAAGCTGAAAAAATAACCGAACGAACAAGAAACAGATCCGGTTGTTAGCCCATTCGGGCAAACATGCCGATATTTAGAGCAACTAAAAGGAACAGGAATATGGGACAAGTGAGATTCGGAGGATTTCAGGCGCCTCCGCCGGTCATTAAAAATCTGATCATCATCAATGCGCTGATGTGGATTGCAGAGCTCACCTTCAAAGATGCACTGATCAATCCATTGTCACTGTACTTTGTGAAGTCGCCGAATTTCGGTTTCTGGCAACTTTTCACCTATATGTTCCTGCACAGTCCGGCCAGTATATTCCACCTGCTCTTCAATATGCTCATGCTCTGGATTTTCGGCAGCCAGCTTGAATACCGCTGGGGCGCCAAACGTTTCCTGCTCTTTTACCTCATTTGTGGTGTAGGCGCAGGCCTTATTCATCTGATTGCCTACCAGGTAGACCTGAGCATAATA
>NZ_JBQCGW010000270.1:0-3990 GCF_051955275.1 Pseudobacter sp.
AAAGAACTGACGGCGCGGGAAAGAGAAGTATTGGGACTGATCGTGAAAGAGTATACCAGTGAAGAAATTGCCGCTAAATTGTTCATCAGCAAGAAAACGGTGGATAATCACAGGCAGAAATTGCTGGAGAAAACAAATTCCAAAAGCACGGTGGGGCTGGTGAAATTTGCCATCAAGCTGGGACTGGAATAATGCCTGTTACTTTTACTCATGGACCCGTCACTTGAGGGAACGCGCAGAATGATTTGCAGGAGGCTGCGGAGTTGTTGAATATAAAGCCTGCTACGTTGGAATCGAAAATGGCGAAGCAGAATATCAGGAAGCAGGATTATACCGGTTAGCCGTTCTTCATTTTATCGGTACATAATAAAGAATGATGGCACCACTGCCAAAGGTTTTGGTCTTGGTGAGTTTAAGCGTAATCTTTTCGCTGATATTTTTAAACAGGGGCAAACCACTTCCTGCTATAACAGGATGAATACAAAGTTGAAATTCGTCTATTACATTGAGCGCTGTAAGAGCTGCGATCAGGCTTGGACTACAGGCATACACGTCTTTACCTGGCTGTTGTTTGAGTTGCAACACTTCCTGTTCAAGGTCCTGGCTTGCTAATCTGGCGGTATTCCAATCCAAACTTTTCAGGGTGCGGGAAAAGACGATCTTGGGTATGTTGTCTATTGCGATTGCAAAGTTGTCCATGGCTTTCTCGCCTGTGGGATTTTCCAGCACGGTCCGCCAGAATTCCATAAGCTGGTAGGTGATCCTGCCATAGAGTGCAGCACCGGCATTATTCAAGAGGTCAGCGTAATGTTGATGTAATTCTTCATCAGGGACACCTGCGGTATGGTCGCAAAAGCCATCGATCGTCATATTGATTGCTGCAATTACTTTTGTCATAAGTAGAGTTTAACTGTTAAGTAATACAACCTGGATGTATGGGCAAAAAAAATGTGTATTCCCATAAAGAATACACATTTGTGGAGCTGAGGGGGGTCGAATAGCCTTTAAGGCCCTTGTCTGTACTGTGTTCTACGCCTCTGATCATTTTTGTATCAATTTTGCCTTGAAAAATCGAGCCTTACCCCGGCCTCCTGGCTGCAGCTCAATTGGCTTTTCGGTTGAAGAGACGGTCGAGTTGCTTTCGATTGAGACCAAAATAAGCCCGGTTACGAAGCATGGTAATATTTATTCCTTTAAGACCGATCACCTTTAATGTGGTTACCTCCAATTCTTCAGTGCCAAGTTTGAAGGAAATCTTACTATCCTTTGGTGAGTCAATCGCCGCTGAAAGCATGTTGTATAAGGTATCTAACAGCCCATCTTCGACTGTAAATCGAATTTGCTGAATGTCCACATTATAGGTATATTGACTATTTCGGAATTGCAGAAGGTAAAGCGTATCAGAATCTTTGGTGACTCTCTCAATGCTTGCGATATACACCCCCATGTGCTTTACTTCACCATAGGTTTGAGAATCAAATTTCTTTTCTACCTGTTTCTCAAGTTGTGCTGCAGCGCTCAAACCTGCGATTATAAGTAAAGCAATTAGGAAAAACGATTTCATATTATTGGTTTAATGATTGACTTCTATCAATGTTGTCGAATGATAGCTACATAAATACACTTAAAGATTGTACAAAAAATTTGCTTGGTTTTGCGGTTTCCCGTAAATTCATTGTCCAAACTCTATGAAGGCTTCAGCCCCAGGTTAAGGCCCCGTTAAGGTGAATCTCTCCATATCCAGTCCTACTACTGACATTACACCCATCTTTTAGACAAATCACCTATTGTTCAACCGTAAACCTGTTTTCCATGCGAAACGTCGGCCCGCTTACATGTCCGAAGTGTCCTCTTGTGGAATGCCCTTACCTCCCTCTTCCACCTGAAGAGCGGCATTCCTGGTGTGCGCTTCTAAAATTAGAAGATCTTCTGACTTCTTCTTCTCCAACCTTGCCAGTGATCTTAACATTGTCTCATGAAAAGCCTGGTCATGTCTTCTTAACGAATTTAACATCGCTTGCATTGCCGCTAAATTAAGATCGAGTACTTTTTGAAGCTGCTCTTTATCTCTTTTCAAAGCATCTACATATTCCTGGGCGGTTATCTTAACGGGACCATTCAGGAATATTTCTTCCGCTTCACCTTTCTTTAATGTTTCATGTGGAACTTTGTCAGGTTTGCCGCCTAAAAGCCATTTCTCAATCTTCTTAGTATCTTCTGCCTTAGGGTTCGTGCCTTTACTCTTCCATTTATATACTCTATCTACGGGGATGTTGACAGAAGCCGCAAATTGTGCAGCAGAAACACTCCGCAACTCCATTTCCTTCCACAGCCTATTAATCAATGTATTGTCCATAATTGCAACATTGTTGCGTTAAAAACCTGAAAAAAGTCAGGATTTTATTTGGTGATCCTGACAAAAGTCAGGTATATTTGTGTTGTAAAGTTACTGACCAAATATACAAAGTATGGTACTCACAAGCAAGGCAGTTCAGGCAATCAAGGATAATGTGGCTTTAAAGAATCTTTTGGCCCTGGACGCAAACAGATCAGTTCACACGATTGAGGCGCGTCTCAACACCAAAAAGAAGCATGTTCACTTCACCACGGTTTCGCAACTGGAATTGATTCGTAAGGAGACTGGGTTAACAGATGACGAGATACTGGAAAGGGAGGAGGCTGCAACTGGGTCGTGAAGGTAATACCGGTTACGGACAGCCGCAATAGCTGCCGGACGGTTTAACATTTGTCAAACGTTTAATTCTCAAAATAGGAATCGATGTACAAATACTCTGACATACCAGATTTACAAAAGTTAGCCCTGGCGGCAGTAACCGCTGAGGTTAAGAGGTATGGAGTGAGTGTATTCGTGGAGAGTGATCCTGATGGATGCGGTCCTGATATCTACATCGATCCTCAAGATACTGCCGGCCTTGCCATCTTCCGGGAGTTCGCTCAAAAGATGGCTGATCATTTCAAAACCCTGATACCATAATGGAAAATCTTTTGACCATAAAGCAGGCGGGCCAGAAGGTAGGTCTCAGTGTGAGCACCCTCTACAAGATGGTAGAGAATAAAGAGATACCCTTTGTGAAGATCGGCCGTAACGTTCGCTTTCGAGTGGACCTGCTTGAAAACTGGATCAACAACCGGACTATCCAGGGCCGGAAAATTGGAAAAACAAAAGCCGCATAGCCATGCAGACACGCTATTTCGTTGATGTACCCTTCAGTGGCTTGTTCAAGATCGTGAACAGCTACGCAAGACATAACGCCAATGAAAGACCTGTGTTTACACTTCGCCAGCGGCAGCGCACTACACTGGCGTACATCTTAACTGCATCAAGACTGAATTAATCCGTACCATTTATGATACTCGCAACATTTATATGTTCGTCAATTTTGTGTGCCGTTTGTATCGGTTATACATTGACGGTATACATTAAAAACATCAGAATCCTTAAAAGCAAATCAAAATGAGCAAAGGCTTTTACATCGATGAAAAGAACGCGCGGAAGTTCTATCCCACAGCGTCCCCTGAATTAAAGGCTATGCTGGAAGAGACTTTTACAAAGGAGTTCTTCAGCCAGGATATCCTCGAACGAATCAACAGCGTAGCAGACGCCTGCTATGAACTGGGTCTCGATCCTGAGAAGATTCATGAAGGATGCCGGGATGATTACCAACGCGCTACCAGAGATATCGAGACAGTAGCTACTGCGCTGTCAGAGGGAGCTCCTTATAGCAAGAGGATCTGGTATCCGTGGTTCTACAATCAGAATTCCTCTTCCGGCTTCCGGTTCGGCGATTCGCGCTACGATAGCGCGAGTTCGGTTGTCGGCGCCCGCCTTAAAGTGGACTCAGAGGCAAAGTCGGATCACATGGCGAAGATCCTGGAACCTCAGTACAGAATCTACATAACCGGTGAGAAATGAAAACAGTCCTGATTTTGACGCTCGGCATTTGGCTGTTGGTCTGGATCATCTCCATG
>NZ_JBQCGW010000271.1:0-22569 GCF_051955275.1 Pseudobacter sp.
AATCCCATCTTTCCCTTTTCAAAGGAAAGGATGTGTTCGGCATAGACCTGGGAGATATGGTGGGAGATATGCCTGAATTGTTCCCTGAATACATCAGTTCAATGTCGCCACTGGATATTCCCTTTTACCGCTCCATCGGTAATCACGATATGTCCTACTGGGGACGAAGTTTTGAAACGTCCGAAAGGACCTTCAATAATTATTTTGGTCCTACAGTCTATTCCTTTAACAAGGGGAAGGCCCATTACATCGTGATCAACAATAATTTCTTTGTTGGCAGGGATTATTTCTACATGGGATATATAGATGAGAAAACGTTCCGCTGGCTGGAAAAGGATCTCTCCTTCGTGCCGGAGGGAACACTTGTTTTTCTGATGCTGCATATTCCTACACGCTTGCAGACGACGCAACAACCTTTCGCATACGATTATACCACCATCGCGGACCAGACCGTGAATGCAGCCGCCCTGCATCGCCTGCTGGAAGGATACGATACACATATCCTGTCAGGTCATATGCACTATAACCTGAACGTGCAGTTCAATGACCGCTTATTCGAACACAATACCGCGGCCGTGTGCGGTACCTGGTGGCGTGCTCCTGTATGCCTCGATGGTACTCCCCGCGGTTATGCCGTGTATGAAGTGAAAGGCAATGAAGTGAACTGGTATTACAAGAGTGCAGGTTTCGACAGGTCATATCAGTTCCGCACCTACCTGGATACCAGCAACGGAACTTCCAGGATCATAGCCAATGTCTGGAATTACGATGATAAGTGGAAAGTGGAATGGCTGGAAAATGGAAAGCATATGGGACAAATGGAGCGGTATAAAGGCCATGACCCGCTTGCCTACAAATTATGCCAGGACAGGGAAAGAATGAAGTATGACTGGATCCAGCCCATCGAAACGGAGCACCTGTTCAAAGCAACACCGGTTAACAGGAATGCCTCCATCCAGGTTCGTGTTACCGACAGGTTTGGCCGTGTTTACCTGGAAGATGTAAAAAAAGAAAGATAGCATGAGAATACGAATAGCATTATCCTTATTGATCCTGATTTTTGTCATGGCTGGCCTCCCTGCCTTTTCAAAAGTCAGGTTGCCATCCATCTGGGGCAATAATATGGTGCTGCAGCAGAACAGCCAGGTGATCATCAGGGGCACCGCCAAACCCAATGCCAGGCTTTTTTTTACAGCATCCTGGAATGCCGGGAAAAGTGGAATGGTCCAGACCGGCAGCAATGGCCAGTTTGAGATCCGGTTGCAGACACCCAATGGATCTGGTAAAAAATTCACTGTTTGCTTCGATGATGGAGAGAAGCTATGTCTCAGTGATATCCTCATCGGTGATGTCTGGTTCTGCTCCGGCCAATCCAATATGGAAATGCCCGTGAAAGGATTCAGGGGACAGCCTGTACATGGATCGCTGGATGCCATTATAACGGCAAAGAATAACCGTAAAATACGGCTATTCACAGTCAGGGATGCCTGGAGCACAAAACCCCTGTCAGATGGCATAGAAGGAAAATGGACCACCGCAGGTCCTGAAGATGTAGCCGGTTTCAGTGCTGTTGGTTATTTCTTTGCCAATAAACTGGATCAATCCCTCGATATTCCCATTGCAGTGATCGATTGTTCCTGGAGCATGTCTAAGATAGAGGCCTGGATGAGCCAGGAGATGCTGGCCACATTCCCTGCCATCAAAATGCCTGATCCGGAACAAAAAGAATTCGGTTGGGCGGCCGGTACACCTACACTGTTATATAATGCCATGGTGCATCCCTGGCAAGGTTTTCCCATAAAAGGTATGTTATGGTACCAGGGAGAGGCCAATACGCCCGATCCACTGTTGTATAAAAAATTATTTCCTGAAATGCTGAAGGGCTATCGCGTGCTTTTCAACAACGATACAATGCCTTTCTATTTTGTTCAGCTGGCACCGTTCGGGTCGGAGAACAGGGATTCACTGGATTGGGCGAGGTTCCGCCAGGTGCAGTTGCAATTGTCCGGGGAACTCCGGAATATTGGCATGGCGCATACCTCCGATCTGGGTGACGAAGTGTTCATCCATCCTCCGCAAAAAAAGGAAGTAGGGGAAAGGCTGGCGCTTTGGGCTTTAGCCAATACGTATGGATTGAAAGGATTTTGTCCGACAGGCCCGGTCTTTGGTTCGGCCACCATAAAAGAGGATGCGGTAGAGATCAGTTTCAAATACGGAGAAGACGGACTGAACCCTGAAAATGCGATGCTGGAAGGTTTTGAGATCGCAGGGGCCGATGGTAATTTTGTTCCGGCAAAGGCCAGGATACTGAATGCTTCGCCGGTAGTGAAAGTATGGAATGAAAATATCAAAACACCTGTGCGGGTCCGTTACTGTTTCCGTAATTACAGGAAAGGCAATCTGGTCAATAATTACGGATTGCCGGCAGCGCCATTTGAGTGGAACGTGACTTTTTGATTCCTGACGCAATAGCACTTATTTCAGGAGATATTCTTTCTGGGTTGATATGATCGTTAAAGCAGTTTTTCCCGGTAAAAAAACAGGCAAATGATGAAGAGAGTTCTGCATTTGCCTGTTTTTCGTAAAAAATGCTGTGATTATCTTTTAATGAATTTCAGTTGGCGGGTCTGGCCTCTTCCCTCAACCTTCACATAATATATTCCCGGGGTAAATTGTGCGATCTTGATTTCCTGCCTGCCGTTTTGGGTGACTTGAACGGTTTTTACCTGCCGGCCACCAGCTTCGAATACTTTGATCAGTTCGCCTTTACGGACACCCACGCAAGTGATCGTATATATGGCGGGATTGGGAAATAAAGCCAGTTGATCTGTTTTGTTACATGCCGGTTGGATCAAAATAGTACGGCTGAAAGTGAATTGCCCTGCAGCATCTGTAATCCGGAGGCGGTAATAGTTTGCATTGGTGCCAACTGGTTTGTATATATAAGAGTATTCCTGTGTGCTGGCCTGGTTGATGGCAGGCATTTGGTGAAAAGTTGAGAAGAATTTGCCATCAGTGCTTTTTTGCAGTTCATACATACCTTGCTCATCTTCCCTGGTCTTCCAGGTAAATCGAATATTGCATTTACCTTCTTCCTTTCCGGAAAAACTCAACAGTTTTAAAGGTAATGCAATTGTCCAGGCCACCGAATAAGTTGCACTGGCGGCAGAGGTCTGGGATGCCATATCCATTACTGAATAATCAAAAGAGGTTTGCATAGCTCCCTGGGGAGAACTGCCAGAGGGTTCAATAGTAAGTAAAGAGGGCGAATAGTTAACAATTGTATCTCCGGCGTTAACAATACTGCCATTGTGTTTTAAAATAAAACCATTGGTGGGTTGTGACATGATCTTGACAGCTTTTCCGGTCCAGTTACCCTGGGCTGGCAAATCGATCAGGTCACTGCCTTGCAGCGGATGCGAACCCAGGTCAAGTAATGCAGGCGTGCCTGCGCTTACAAAGCTTACCGGGTAAGAAACAGGCCGTTCGCAGGCGCTTTGAGCATCAAATAAGTTACTGTTGTAGCTTGTTCCGCCGCTTTGCGGCACACCTGTTATTATTGGAACGCCTGTTGCGTTAACGGGGGCCAATAACCTTCCGTTGGCGTCTACCTGCGTGTAAGTAAAAGGACCTCCTCCCTCCAATGCATCCGGACAACCATCGTCATCACTGTCATTATCTTTTTCATTCGGATTACCGTCTCCGTCAGTATCTGGCCGGGATATGCCGCTGACAAAAAAGAATACGCCATCACTGTTGGTTGTTCCTCCTGAATAACGCCGGATAGTTATTTCTATCCTTACTGCTGTCATGAGTGTGGTTTCTCCGAAGCGAAGCCGGACCACGTCATAATTGGTGCTTTGGGCGGATACGTTCAATGTGGCGCTACTGGCCCCCATGGTGATCTGACCTCCGGCATTTGCAGGGCTTACTCCATTGGTCTCATAGGTTTTTGTACACCAGTCGCTCGTGCCAAGCGCATTATTATTGCCATCATAGGCCGTAATGATAAAGGACGTCATGTCTGCATCTGACCAGTAGAGATTTAATTGTTTAAGGGTGCCGGGCGAAATGTTCAGGTTGATTTTACCTAATTCCACGTTATTGGGTTGATAGGTGGAGAACGTCAATACCCGGGATATGGTGACAGGTTCTCCAAGATCTGTGGTTAAAACGGTATTATAGTTGACGCTGGTGTTTTGTCCGATGCCTCCATACTGTGTCCAGGGCGCGGTGGTTTGAAATTGTATGGCTCCGCCGCCTGGAATGGTGGCTGTAAAAGGCGTTGTTCCAAAACTGTTCAACTGAGCGGCTGTCCAGTTTATAGCGCCTATTCCATTTTCAACCAGGTCCGGAATGCCATCGTTGTCGTCGTCAAGATCAATGGCGTCAGCAATGCCATCGCCGTCAAAATCCCCTGGCGGCGCACTGCATTGCGAAAAAGCAAAGAGTGCAACTATTTGAAAACAGGTAAACAGCAGAACTTTTTTCATAATGAATACATTGGATGATTAATAATAACTGGTCATGGGCATGCTGCAAGGAATGAGGTTGATCATTCCATCAACCGGTAGGATATTATACACCATAATTACAGAAATCTGCGAGGCAAAAGTAGCACTGTGGGTGTGCGGTTTTTTTAGAAATAGTTCAAAAGAACAATCGAATTAATTCTATGGACATGAAAAATACGCTGATGTATCTTTGTTATAAAAGAATGGGTGTCATCAGGGTAATTATTGCAGATGATCATGGTATAGTACGTTTGGGAACTGCCATGTTGGTACGGGAAATATATCCACTGGCCGAGATTTGTGAAGCCACAACTTTCATATCTGCACTTCAGCAATTGGAGAAGAAGCAATTCAGCCTGATCATACTAGATATCAATATGCCTGGCGGCGACAATGTTCAGATGATCGAAAATATCAGGGTCCGCTACCAGGACCTGCCGATACTTATTTTATCCAGTTATGATGAAAGTATTTATGCTGCCCGGTATTTTAAGGCTGGCGTGAATGGTTATTTGCAGAAAGAAACGGATCCGAGGGAAATCAAGAAGGCTATTCAAAAAGTGATACATGGCGAGATGTATGCCAGTGAAGCCGTGCATCGTCAACTGTTAAGGTCGCTGGCTTCTTCACGTTGGAATAAAAAACAGGACAGGTTTCCGGAACTTTCAGATCGTGAGCTGGAGATCATGCGACTGCTGGCTTCTGGTTTGAGCTCTACAGAGATCAAACAGCAGCTGAATATTCAGTTGTCTACGATCAGCACCCATAAGGCTCGTATTTTCGAGAAAATGCAGGTAACCAATGTGGTGCAGCTGGCCGAAAAATTCAAAGAAATGGAAAAGGGCAGGGGCCTTAATCCTGCTGATGATGGGGAATGATCAGCTGAAATTGTGATCCAGCACCATTGCTTGAAACCGACAGGCTGATCCCCAGTAATTTTACAAGATCTTTTACGATGTAAAGTCCGATACCGCTGTTGCTGTAGTTAGTGCTGACAGGAGAATTCTCCTGTGGTACGGTTGCATTGATCCATTGTTGCAGGTCCTGGGAAATGCCAATGCCGGTATCTGTTATCCGGAGTATAAAGCCCGCTTCACCGAGCATCCCGCTCAGCGTGATCGTTCCATTTTCGGTGACCTTTACGGCATTGTCTATAAGATTGTGTACAATAATGGCAAGCAATGGTTGGTTATTGTATACAACACTGTTGATGGGAATATGATTGATTATGGTAGTGCCGGATTCTTTCGCAATTTCTGCAAAAATCGATATCTTATCTTCAATGATCTCGTACAGATCTATGTCCGTTTTTTCAATTACTCCTTCCGAGAATTGTGTTTTGATGTAGCGCAATAAATTATCCATCGTATAATACAAACGGCTACTGTACTCAAATACTGTTTTGCTGGATTGCTGATAGGCGGTAATATTGTTTTGTATCATACCCAAACGGATATGGTCTGTGGCGAGCATCAAATACCGCAAGGGTGCTTTAATATCATGGCTTAATACAGCTAACATCTTTTGTTGCCATTCCGATTGCTGGATCAGTTCTTGTTGTGATTGCGTCAGGTTAACAAGTGCTTGCTGAAGGTAGCCGGTTTGTTTGGTCACTTCCTTTTCCAGCTGCATGTTTCTGCTGCGGATCAACCGGGTACGGAATTTATACAATAAAAGGAGCCCGGAAAGTAGTATGATTAATATCAAAACAACCGGTCCGGGATGCAGCAACCAGTGTTTTGGCACATACAAATGTATATCAATAAAAGAGTAGCGTACTGCTCCAAAACCTTCCTGTTTACGAACTGTCAACTTATACTCTCCAGCCGGTAAGGTGGAAAGGGTAAGCAGGTTGTCATCGATGGGTAACCAGACTTCCTTATCGTCTTGTCTGGTAAGGGCATAGCTGAGATCCAGGTTCGATCTGTTACCTAAAAAGGGAATAATGAGTTCCATTCTCAATTGTTTCATGTTGCGTGGAACCTCTATAGTTGATGTATAGGGAATTTCCTGGTTATCGAGAAGGATGCGGTCGATATAAATAGTTTGTTGCGGCAGCACGGGGCGAACCCGGTCAGGATAAAACCAGACCAGCCCATTAATGGTGGGGAATGAGAACATACCATCAGGCATCACTATACTGCAAGGTGTACAGCCACCATTGAATTCATTGGTCAGAAGACCGTCGTCCTGGTTGTAATGATGATAATAAGGTTCCTTAACGGGCAACCTGGCGTAGGAGAGCAGGTCATTCTTTGCCACCTGAAATAACCCGTTATTGGTTGTTATCCAAAAAAATCCATGTTTGTCTTCAGCAATGCAATGGGTATTCAGAAGATATTGCTGACGATCAACAGGGAAGGAAGTCCAGGAATCATTTTCCAATAAGAAAAATCCATCGCCGTAGGTGGTGATCCATAAACGGGGGCCATCTATGTAGATACTACGTACATGCTTATTGCGCGACGCAGGAATCAGGTGAAATTGTTTGCCGGCTATGTTGTACCGGTAAATCCCATTTACAGTTCCTATCCATAAAACTCCTCCTGTTTGCGGAACCATACAGGTAAAGGAAGCCGGCAACTGTGTGCCACTGTATGTTGCATTACCCTTCGGTGAAATAAAATGCAGGGTTTTATTGTCCAATCCCACCCAGGTCCGCTGATCTTCTCCGATGGCTATTTGAGTAACGGATCCGGGGAAAAGCCATTTACTGACTTTTGATGACTGTAAGGACTTCCACTGAAAAACTGTACTATCCTTTTTGCTCCACAAATATCCCTGCTGATCTTTCAACAGATTGTATTTATCTGTCAGGTTGTGTGGGAATGAAGTGAGTTTGGTAGCCATTATGCCATCCGGAGGATGGAAAAGCATTCCCTGACCCGTCAGAATTGCCCCCTTTTCAACGATGGCCTGCGCATAGTATACTTCGTTGCTGGTTTCAGAGTGCCCGAGTGCGGGCTGGAAATTTTTGAGGGCGAAAACAAACAGTCCTTTTGTATTACTGCCAAGTAATAATTTACCTGAAAATCTATCCAGCCACACTGAAACTATATCTTCCTGCTGGGCATCAAATTGGTCAATCAGCCTTTGTGCTGTTAATTGACCGTTCTTTGAACGTAGCAGGTAGACCTTTTTGTCATAGCAGAAAACTGCATAATCCTGTTGGA
This sequence comes from Pseudobacter sp., assembly GCF_051955275.1. NCBI lineage: Bacteria > Pseudomonadati > Bacteroidota > Chitinophagia > Chitinophagales > Chitinophagaceae > Pseudobacter > Pseudobacter sp. The sequence goes on from NZ_JBQCGW010000271.1 coordinate 7,688, forward strand.
GCGGATTGCTGATGATTCGGCCTTTTTTCCCGGGGGATAGTTGAGGCAATCCGGCAACGGTTGGAGAAATTCTTCCTGCTGGCCCCAGTACCGTAAACAGGTTGTTTGATTTGTCAAAACTGTGGAGTGTATTTCCGGCTATAAAAAACTGTTCGTGCCTTGATTGACGATAGCCGGCCCGGAAGCTCAATTGTCCATTTTGATAAAATGTATAATGACTATTATCCAGCACAAAGATACCGTTGGATTCCGTCAGCATTAAAGTAGAGTCCCCCATTTTCCATATGCCAGGATCTGTAGTAAATAATTGGCCAAGCAGAAACCGTTGATAAGCTTGCAGGGCAGGAATGCTGTTGAAAGGAGAGAGCAATTGACCGGTTGCCAAGGGGTCAACAATTGGTTTTCCCTGATGAATCGAGAGGATTTCCTGCTGGCCGTTTAGTGCCAGCAATGTAGTTGTACCGGGCTTTTTCAGGATCCGGCCAAAACGGTTGGAGTGCAGGTTGAATTGTTTGGCCGTGAAATTCTGAAAATGTCTTCCATCAAAGCGCACGAGTCCGGCCTCTGTTGTCATCCAGATAAAACCAGCGGCGTCCTGGCCTATGGCTTTGATACTATTTTGAGGCAGGCCATCTGCGTCCGAAAAATATTGGACCTTGATGTATAATGAATCGGCACTTATTGTTTTTTGCCCGGTGCACAATAACAGTAATATGAATAGCCAGTAAGACTTCATGTAATCATCCTCCGGCAGCGAATGTATAATTTTAATGACTATTTGGGTAACAATCACAAAGTTGACAGGTAGATGTGTTGTGAATAGGGGCATATCAAAAGTTAGCCCCATTTCTTCTGGAAGAAACAGGGCTAACTGGTAATTACGGAAAAGATCTTACTGCCCTTTCACCGTAAATACCATGCTCTTGAAATTGGCCGCTACAATATAGTTTTCGGCAGATCCGATAGTGAATGGCAGCATATAATCATTGGCAGGGTTGATGTTTGCCGGTACCAGTGTAATCGGTAAAACAGCCTGCTTTTCGCCTGCGGGGATCGTAAGTTCCAGTGAGCCGGCCTGGTAGCAATTGGCGGGTAACAGTTGATACGATGTGCCCCATTGTTGATTATACGCATCTACCAATGCATTATCAACCGCAAATTTTACGAGCACGCTTTTGTTGAGCGGAGTTTCCAAAGATACCCTTGCATAAAGGTTCAGCTTTGTAGTTCCGGCCGCACTGTCCATTGGCTGGCCGGCGTATCCTTTTACCGGCCAGTTGGCATTCGGAATAAGGATCGTTGGCTGAATACCGGAATAATAAAGCACTACTTCATTTTTCAGGCATCCTGAAAGTAATAACAATATGATAGAAAACGGGAGGAGTAATTTCATGTTTGCAATATTTTTTGTGATCAGGGCATCCACCAGATCTTGTTGGTAAAAATGTCTGTTACATTCTGGGCATTCACATGCTGAGCATTGACGATATATTCATTCCTTCTGTAGAACAGCCGGAATGGAATGGTGTTGCCAGCGCGTTGGGGAGAAACGGATACCGGAATATCCGGGAAGCGGTTGTTGCGGCGGTAGTCCGTATAAGTTTCCAGCGGTTCGATACCATTGAATGCAATGTATTTCTGATACATCAGCAGTTTGTATTTATCGGGCGCCGCATTCCAGCTTACTCTCGGGTTGGCAACTTCCGAAGCATACCAGGCATTGAATACATCATCTGAAAATGCAGGTACAGTAGCATTGCCGCCTGCATTCAGCCAGCGGAAAGATTCCTTCACGGCATCCAGGTAGGCTGTTTCCGCATTGCCTGGCAACCAGCCACGCTGAATGGCTTCTGCCTGCAGGAATTTACTTTCGATGCTGGTCATGATCCAGTCCGGCATATCCCTGCCCTTGATGATGCCTTTAGCTGTATGCTTTACTACATCATTGTTCCGTGAACCTCCAACTGCGGATACATAAGGATTGCTCTGATAAGGATAGATGCCTGCATTCACGTAATATCCAAACTGGTTACCACGGTACTCTTGCGGGCCGGGTTGAGCATAAGGTTCGTTGGCTCCTGCAGGAGTTTGCAGGTCAACGGTACTATAGAAAAGTCCCAGTCGCGGATCATTATCTGCTTTGAGAAGATTCATGGCGTAGGTATTGGCATGAGCCCAGTCCACCGAGCTTATCCGCAAAGCGGCATCATAGTCGCCGCCTCCATAGTTGTTATGATTGGAGAAGCTACCGAAATAATAAGAAAGTTTCCGGCCGAGCATATATCCCGGATTCACGGCTGCATCCTGTCCGCTTTCCAGGAAACCACTTCCTTCATTCACGATCTTCGCGATCTCGGCAGTGATATATGAAGTCCGGTCCGTGCGGTTTGCCTGGTGGATCAGCAAGCGTAATTTGAGCGTGTTGATAAACTTCAGCCAACCGGTTTTATCGCCATGAAAAGCGATGTCTGCCAATTCGATCATCGGGTTCTCGTTCAGTTTGGCATTCTTAATGAAACCGGATGCTGCATCCAGCTCTGTCATCAATGATTCGTAAATAGATCTCGCATCATCATATTTGGGCTGAAGCACTTTTGCATCAAAGGCTTCTGAATAGGGCATATTATTCAGTACATCCGTTACACGATGGAATTGTACTGCTTTCAGCACTTTAGTGATACCGAGGTAGAATGTTTGACCTGATTCAAGGGAACGTTGTTCCAGGAACGCCAGTTCAGGATTGATTTCACCGGAAAAAATGCTCGCTTCTGCAGAGGTCCGGTCGTACGTCACCAATGCATGCCCGGAAGGGAATTGATAGAAGGCCCAGTAGCCCATCCAGCTTTGCAGGAAACGGGTATCAAGTGCTGAGATGGAGCCTTCAAGTAACGGCGCCAGCATCAGGTCTGGTGTAGCGGCTGTGTTGGTGAGATCCCGAGGATTATAATTCACGTCCAGCCAGCCTTTCTTACATCCGGATAACAGGATGGAGAGGCCAAGTATATAGCAGTATTTTTTATACAGTGATCGCATCGTCATGATTTTAAAATTTAAGTCCTACAGTAAAACCAAACAGTACTGAGCCGGGCAGGGCTGTATTATCGGAGGCACCGCCGGAAAGATTATTCTGCACTGTGTTGAACTGGCGTTGGCCGGGGCCTTTGATGAGACCGGGATCGCCGTTGATGTTGGAACGGGGGTAGAGGGAGAAGAGATCGCGGCCATACAGGCTGCAAACCATGTCTTTCAACACTCCTTTTTTAAACGGAAATGTATATTGAAAAGCAACCTCCCTCAGTTTCCAGAATGCTCCGCTGGTGAGGCCATGCAGATTTACCTGTGAGAACCGGTTAAACAGTTCCTGGTTGGTATTGCTCACCACTACATCCTTGTTCTCTACAAACTTGCCTGTTCCATCGTCATATACTGAATTCGGGAATACAAAACGTTCGCGGCCATTGAGGGTTGTGAGGTTATGCGTTCCTGCCCAGATATCAATATCGGTATTGAACTGGTGGTTATATCCGCCGAGATAATCGAAGAGCATACTGGCGGAAAAGTTTTTCCAGTTAAAGTTAAGACCGAACGACAAAGCGTATTTCGGCATAGTGCGTCCGCGCAGTGTAAATTCATTGTAAGGTTGAACCTGTGGGAGGCCTGTTGTTTTGTCAACGATCACCCGGCCCTGCGGGTCCCGCAGCCAGTCGCGGAAAGCATAGGAAAAAGCATGTTGACCTTCCTGTGCATAATATTTCTGTCCCGTTGGGTCTCTGACGGGGAAAAGACCATTGTAGACATCCGTCAGCTTCAAAACTTTGTTATCGTTGATCGCCAGCCGGCTTTCCAGGGTCAAGGCCATTCCGTTTGGTAATTGAATTAACGGATCCAGCTTAAGATCAACTTCCAGGCCGCTATTCTGGAAAGCTCCTGCATTATCAATGCTGGGATAACCGCTCAGCCAGGAATTAGATACGCCGAGGATCACGGAATTATTACGCTGAATATAATACGTGATATCAGCAGTAATTCGTTCATTCAGGAAAGAGAAATTACCTCCGTACTCCTGCGAGATCACTCTTTCCGGTTTCAGTAATGGATTTGGATTGTTAGGATAGAACAAATATCCCAACAGTGATTTGCCTGTATTATTATTCACATAAGGATATCCGTTAGCTAATACAAGCGTTCGTTCCGCCTGGTATGGCATGATGTTCATATTGGCAGACTGCGCTATCGAAGCACGTAATCGTGCAGCGTTCAGCCATTTCCATTTTTTCATAACGGGGAATATGTCCGTCAATACCAGGGACGTATTGGCGCCGAAATACATATCCTGGCCCCTTGCCGTTTTTGCCCGTTTGGAATCCCACTCATTACGGCCGGTCAGTTCCAGGAAAGCGCGATCCTTATAACCAAGGGTCACATTTCCGAACAAAGACCAGGATCTGGACAGTACCGAAATTTCTTCCGGAGGGGTGGGGTAGCGGTAGAAGGCCAGATTGTATACCGGCACAACCAGTTCTGTACCGGCTTTCATGCGCTTGTTGTAATTCTCGCGGATAGTATTGCCCACGTTCGTGCGGATGAGGAAATTGCCCGGATGATGGATCATGGACACCACGAAGTCGTTATTGATGGAGGTATTCACATTCATGCCCTCACCAACGGAAGCCAGCCGGTCATACATCTTCCTGTAATCCTGCCTGGCAAATTCTGAATAGTTGACCGGTTTGGTGATGTTTTTGGAAATGGCACCGCTGTAGTTGATACCCGGTTGATCCCGGATAGTCAGCCAGGTGTAAGGTTTAAATTCAACCACGAGGTTACCCGACAGTGCATCAGTTGTTCCTTTGGTACGCTCGTTATCGATCATTTCATAAGGACTGATCCCGTTCCAGTAACGGTCGTGATGCGACCAGTGATCATTTACATAATCTTTATACCGCGTAAGTGGAATAAAAGTGGGAAGGTTGCGTATATTATTGATGATTTCCGGACCGCGATCGTCCGTAGTGCGGGCATAGTTCACATTCATGCGAACATCTACCATACCGAAGTTACGGGTGGTATTGAGGAGTATGGTGGATTGCTGTTGTTTGTCTTTCGGCAGCAGGCCTGTCTGCGAAACGTGACCGAGACCAAGATAAAAAGTAGAACGTGTATCAGTAGCCGAAAATGTCAGGTTGTTACGCACCATCCTTGCTGTTTGAAGAAAGCGGCGTGATTCTTTGGTATCGCTGTATTGGACCATTTCCTGTTCGCCGTTCTCGTCCGGATAGCCGATCGGGACCATACTTCCATCGTAACGGGGTCCCCAGCCATAAGAGGAGCGGCCATCATAAATTCCATTTCCGAATTGATCCGTCATGCCAGAACCGGTACCGAAAGAGCGCTGTCTTCTTTCCTGCCTGTAGTCCACGCGTTGAAAAGAAGTATTGGTGCGGAAGTTGACAGAAGGTTTACCAATCTGACCTCGTTTGGTAGTAATGATGATCACGCCGTTGATACCTTCAGGTCCGTATAAAGCAGTGCCGTTCGCGCCTTTCAGCACGGTTACATTCTCTATATCTGCAGGATTGATATTGTTGATGAAATACATCACCTGGCTCGCGGCGTTCTCATCAGTTCCGAAGGAGAGCGGTGCGCCGTTGAAGATGAACATGGGTTGGTTGTTGCTGTTCTGGCCGAAGGACCGGATACCGCGAACGAGTATGCGCATTTCAGGCGTCATGTCTGATCCCTGGTTGGTAATGGTCATGCCGGATACCTTACCAATGAGGCCTGTGAGCAGGTTGCCGGAGTTGGCTTTGTTGATTTCTTCGCCGCTCACTTTGGTGACGGAATAGCCGATCTCTTTGGTGCGTTTCTCGATGTTATAAGCGGTGACCTGTACTTCGTTCAGTTTGGTTTCCGACCTGGCGAGGCGGATCACCCAACTGCCTTCGCTGCGTGGGGTGAGTTCTCCTGTTTTACTGATCTTATAGGGTTGTCCTTTCCTTATCCCGATCTCTGTGGCAGAGAAGCCCACAGCAGAGAAGATGATATTGGCATCATCAGCGATACCCGTTAGGGAAAAGGAGCCATCCCCCAGGGCTGACGTGGCTTTGTCGGAGCCTCGTATGGCAATGGTAGCAGCGGCAATGGGTTTGCCATCCATATCCAGTACCACACCGCGGAGGTTTACCACAACGGAATTATGTTCATTGAGTGATGACTGGATATTGTTGCCGGGAAAGAGGACGATGTTTTTTTTATTGATGTTGTAGCTGAGGGACTGTGGCTGCAGTATTTTGTTGAGGAAGATTTCAAGCGGCATGTTCTCCGCGTTGATGGTCACAGGCCTGGCAGCTTTAATAACGGGATCTGTGTAGATAAAAACAAAACCCGTTTGTTTTTCAAGCGACAGTAGAACAGAATCCAGGCGAACGTTCTTTCCGGAAAAGCTAACGATCTGCGATACGCCGGTTGCATGAACATTCAGAAAGCCAACCGTTAAGAAAAGCATAATCAGCTTCATTACTAACAGTGTTTTGGTGATGCGGCGATTGGTCCCACGGGCGAACCAATCGCAGAAAGCAGTTTTTTGCATACTTTTGCGTTGTTTGGGTTATACAAATAGCGTCCCTCCCAGGACTATTTTGAAGTTACCCAGACAATCGGCCAGTGATGTTCCACCATCCCTGGCTTTTTGTTGATGGGTAATGCATTATGGTTTAGAGAACGAACAAAGTTTTTCCTTCCAGCCTGCACTTAACTCCCAACTTCTGCAGAATGTCAAGCGCATCAGACAGATTAGAACTTCTGAACATTTTTCCCCTGAAAATAAGATCAGGTGTATTGCCTTCGTATTTAACCTCTATATTGTACCATCTCTCTAACTGCCGCATAACAACAGGTAAAGCGAGGCCATTAAAATTGAACAAGCCATTCTTCCAGGCTAATATCTGTTCAATATCGGCAGGTTGAACGCTAACAGATCCATCGCTTTTGTGCAGCACAGCTTGCTGCCCGGGCTTCAGGAGTACTCCGGTCTTTTCAGCCGGGACCTGTTCCGGAATCTTTCCTACCCGCACACTTCCTTCTACCAGGGTAGTTTTTATATTTTCTTCGTTTGCATACGAATTGACATTAAAGCTGGTACCCAGTACCTGTACAGCCGATTTACCATCCAGCTCAACAAAAAACGGCTTCTCCTTATTCTGAGCAATTTCAAAATAGACCTCACCGGAAATTTTGACGCGTCTTGTTGCACCTGCAAAAGCAACCGGAAACTGTATAGAGGATGCTGCGTTTAACCATACTCTGGAACCATCGGGTAATACCAGTTGATATTGTCCTCCTTTTGGTGTTGCCATGGTATTCATCATCACTTCATTGCCTGTAATGTCTTTTACGTTGTAAACGATTTGACCGTCATTCATTTTTACAATAGCGGCATTACCTTGTTGCGCAAGGTTTCCATTGGCGGTGCTGTCAAGAATGATCTCAGTTCCATCAGCAAGTGTAAGAACAGCTTTATCACCCCCTGGCAGAATAGCAGACGGTATCCCGGATTGCAGCTTATCAGATTGCCCACCGGAAGACAGGGCAATGGCTATTCCAGTGCCGGCCACAAATACGATAGCAGCGGCCCATGCCCATTTGCGTAAGACGTGTACCCGTTGAGCAGGAGCAGTGTCCATATTGGTATCTGCCACGCCCGCTTTCGCCGCTATGCGTTGCTGCAAAGCTGTTTCCACACGGTCAGTAACGTCAGAAAAATCCATTTGATGATCCTGCCATGAGGTCCAGGAATCATCCATCAGTTGTTGAAGAACAGCTTGATTGGTGGGATCTTTCAGCAATCGCGCAAGGACCTTTAATTCCTCTGAAGTGATAGTGCCGGTAGTATACCTGTCAATGTAATATGATAAGGATTGATCCATATTGTAATTAATAGATAGTTTTAAGGAAGGACAGGACAGGTCCTTTATTAAAAAATTATTGTTTTTTTTCAGGCTGTTAATGCAGGAGCAGTAAGGATACCATAAGTAGCAGGGAAACGATCACGTCAGCATGTTTTTTTAAGTAATGCCTCAAAAACACGAGCGACTCCACAATATGTTGCCGTACTGCACTACGGCTGATAGTAAGTTGGGTGGCAATAGCGTCATAGGTCATGCCTTCCATCCTGCTTAATAAAAACACTTCTTTGCGCCGGGGTGGCAGCTGCTGGATCCCTTTATCCAAAATGATGGCCAGTTCCTTCATTTCTATGGGAGGTGACGGGGAACTTAACAGGTGATACAACTTATCTGCCTGGATCTCTTCCATACCGGCTATATCCATGTTCAGGGCGGCGTTGGCGATATTGCGTGTAGTGACATACAGGTAGCCGCCAAAATTTTCCACTGTGGCGAGTTTTTCGCGTTTATCCCAAAGACGTATAAATACATCCTGCGTCAAATCCTCGGCCCGGTGCGCATTCTTTACCCAGTTCAACAGGAAAGGATAAATGGTTGGGGTATAGCGCCTGACCATTTGGTTGAAAGCATCCTGATCTCCTTCTGCGATGCGCTGCAATAGGGCTTTTTCTCTGGCTTGTTCGGTATCTAATTGATTATTGGCCAATAACTTGCGATGGGTGGTTCGGGTGTAAAATAAAATAATTTCCGGAATATAAGATTTCGCAGGAGGTTTATAAAAGTAAAGTTCGTTAATCTATTTCTTATCATTGCTAAATTGTCTGCTAACCATTTACATAATGAACATGAATTGCTTTCGCTTATTGCCGAAGGGGATGAGGAGGCATTTGCCCGGCTTTTCAAATCCACGGCAGGCCATTTACATTCCTACCTGGGAAAAATTATAAAAGACCGGGATGCCTTAGCGGAAGTGATGCAGGAGACTTACATAAAAGTCTGGCTGAACCGCGACAAACTGAAAGATGTCAGTTATCCAACAGCCTATATTTCCAGGATCGCCGCTCATGAAGCATTTGCCTATCTGAATAAAAATGCTCATGTGATCCTTGTTGATCCCGCAAGCCAGGTCTTTGCCGGTCAGTCAATCAATGATACAGAAGAAAGTATTACCTATAAAGAGACCTATCAGCTGGTGCAGCAGGCGATCAATGAGTTGCCGGCTCAAAGAAGGCTCATCTACCAGATGAGTCGCCTGGACGGGTTAAAATCTCCCGAGATTGCAGCAAAACTTCAGCTTTCAACCGGCTATGTCCGCAATTCGCTCAGCGTTGCTCAACAAGCCATCCGGGACAAACTGGCTGCGGCCGGAAAGCTCATCTTACTGGTTCTGGTATTTTTTCAATATTTTTTTTCAAAAGTATAGTTACACTTTTCTTGATTATTCCCTCTTATGTAAAGCGTATCTATCAATACAGCTAAATCATAATGACAAAGGAAAGAGTTCAGGAGTTACTTCGCGGTTTTGCTGATAATTCCATTTCAGACACCGAAAGGAAAGAATTGTATTATTTTTTGAAAGATGCTGCCAATGAGCCGTTGTTCGTTGATGTATTGAGTCAAATCGATCATTCAACGGAAGAGGTAAGTTTTGACGAGTCTTACCTTTCCATTCTCAACAGGGTTTACCAGTTAGACAAACCAGCAATGCAACCTGCTGACAGGTCTGAGCACAACATTGAATTACCGGCTCGCCGCGTTCATTTCCTGAAAACATCCTGGTTCCGCTATGCAGCGGCAGTTTTGATAATAGCAGGTTTAGGTGCAGTTGCTTATTTATGGACCAATAATAAAAAAATTGAGCAGCCGCTTGTAAGTGAAAATAAAAAATTACAAACGGATCTTCCACCAGGTGGAGAGCGGGCTGTACTTACCCTTGCGGATGGAACTGAAATTGTGCTGGATAACGCAGCGAATGGAAATATTGCACAACAGGGTAATTCAACCGTGATCAAATCTGACAATGGTCAGATCAGGTACGATCTGAAAGGATTGTCCCAGGGGCAGGTAATGCTGAATACGATGTCTACTCCTCAGGGCGGGCAGTACCAGCTGACACTTCCTGACGGTACAAAAGTTTGGCTCAATGCCGCTTCTTCTATTACTTATCCTGCCGTATTTGTTGGAAAGGAACGAAAGGTTATGATCAATGGTGAGGCTTATTTTGAAGTGGCAAAAAATAAGGAAATGCCATTCATGGTAGAGGTCAGGGGCATGTCAACCGTAGAAGTTCTTGGAACCAGTTTTAATATCAACGCCTACAGTAATGAAGAAACGGTCAATACAACCCTGGTGGAAGGAAGTGTGAAGATCAATAAACGGGTTGTACTTAAGCCAGGCCAGCAGGCAGTTGTAAAAGATTCTGCTGCTGTTTCTGTTGTAAATAATGCTGATCTGGAGAAAGCTATAGCCTGGAAAAACGGGTTATTCAGTTTCAATAATGCTGACCTGGTTTCGGTAATGAGGCAATTGGAACGCTGGTACGGTGTTAAGGTGATATATCAGCGCGATGTTGCTGACCTTACGCTGAGGGGTGAAATGTACAGGAATGTTCAATTGTCAACGATAATGAATTTTTTAAAGAAGATGGGGGTAAACGTCCGGCTGGATGGAAAAACATTGATTGTTCTGTAAAAATATCAGCGTTGAAAATGATATGAGCTAATGTAAAATATTGCCTGAAACAAAAAGCCAGAAATGCTCGATACATTCCTGGCCGGATGTCTGGGCAACTTAATAATAGTCCTGGAGGGACATGATTCAATCACCCAAACACTGCAAAAGTATGCTAAAAACTGCTATTTGTACGTGGGCCGCCCGTTTGGGGCACCCGTACAATGCGCCCTCCCGTGTAGCGGGAAGCGGCGGACAAAAAAGAGGGCTGGAGTTCCTCGCCAAAACTCTGTTAGTTATGAAGCTAACAATCCTGTTATTGACAGTGGGCTTTTTAAACGTCTATGCTGCAGGGCTCTCCCAAACCATCAATTTTTCGGGAAAAAATGTGCCGCTGGAGACTGTTTTTTCGTCTGTTAAGAAACAGACCGGTTTCGTTTTTTTGTACAGCCCTGCTGTGCTGAAATCTTCAAAACCCGTTACCGTCAACGCCCGGAACGTGGATTTAACTGCATTTCTTGCAGAGCTTTTTAAATCACAACCGCTGGACTTTTCCATTGATGCGAAAAGCATATTCGTATTTCCGAAGTCTGGTGCGGTTGCTGACGGACAACCCAGTAAATCCTTAACAGATCTATTGTCTCAGCAAGACACGCTGATAACCGTTCGCGGTCGTGTAGTGGATGAGAAAGGCGAGCCAACGGAGGGAGTGAGTGTTAGAGTAAAAGGTTCAAATAGCGGTACCACCACCGATGGCACAGGAAATTTTACATTGGACCGTGTTAAAGGAAATGCTGTTCTTGTGTTCAGCAGTGTAAATATCGAGACTGTAGAAATACCCGTAAAAGGTAGAAATGATATAGCCATTGTAAAAGTTCAGTCGAAGACCACAGAACTTGAAAATGTTGAAATAACCGTTAATACCGGTTACCAGACCATCTCAAAGGAACGTGCCACGGGTTCTTTCGGCACTGTAAGTAAAGCACAACTAAATAAACCCTCCATCAATATAGCGCAACGCCTGGTTGGCGCCGTAGCTGGCGTACAGGCCCGTTCCATGGATGCGGATGGTACGCCTTCGCTGGAGATACGCGGGCAAACCAGTCTTTACGGCAACTCCAGGCCACTGGTTGTGGTAGACGGATTTGCCGTTCAGGGCGATTTCAGCAGCGTGAACCCGAACGATGTGGAAAGCATGACGGTATTGAAAGATGCAGCCGCTGCTTCCATCTGGGGTGCACGTGCTGCCAACGGCGTGATTGTGATCACCACTAAAAACGCTAAAAAAGGCACGCCGCTGAAAGTGGAATTCTCTGCTTTCAGCAGGATCGGAAAAAAGATGGACCTGGATTATGTGCGTCCGCTGGCTTCTCCTGCCGAAACGGTGGATTATGAAATGAAGACTTTCAACAACTGGGGCGCCTTGCTCAACTCCGGCTCCCTGGAAAACAATGTATACAAGGCCTGGTCCCCTGCTACTGTAGCCCTGAGCGAACAGTACCTGGGTTTTATCACGATGGCCGAAAGAGACGCCATCCTGAACCAGTTAAGATCACAGGATAACAAACAGCAGATCAAAGACAACCTGCTCAGCAATCCCCTTAACCAGCAATACAATCTTACGCTCTATGGCGCTACCGGTAAAATGAGCAATGCCTTGTCGTTGATGTTTGAAAAGAACCAGTCTGATTTTAAAGAAACCCGTAACGACCGTTACATGCTAAATTACCGCACCACGGCTGCTGTTACCAAATGGCTGGATGTGAACTTCAGCGCGATGTTGCAACACACCCGTGGGCGCTATAATGGAGTTACCATAAACGATCTCAATAGTTTCTCTCCATATGAAATGCTGTTGAATCCCGACGGATCTTACACCAATATCAGCCAGTTCTATGCCCCCATCCTGCAACGGTTTGTGCCGATGGACAGATTCCCGTATAGTGATTGGGGCTATAATCCTCTCCAGGAGATCCACAGCCGGGATAGCAGCATTTCGCAGCTCAATGCAAGATTGCAGGCAGGTCTTACTTTCAAATTGATGAAAGGGCTTACCATCAACAGCCGTTTACAATATGAGACCTTCAACAGCAACAACCGCTACCTGCGCAATGAAAACAGTTTTTATGTAAGAAGGACGTTGAATGAATCCACCACCTGGGATCAGGGTTCCAATATTTTTACTCCAAACCTGCCGAAAGGTAGTATTCTTAACCAGTCGAGAAATAAAGTTGAATCCTGGAACTTCAGAAACCAGTTGAACTACAACCGCGTTTTTGCAGGGGTACATGAAATAAACCTGGCTGCAGGTACAGAAGTGAACAGTGTTGTGGCGGAGTTATTCGGGTATCCCACTACGTATGGGTATAACGACAAAACCCTTAGCGTGGGTACTTTTCCAAACGGTCCTGGCGGTCCTTTTTTCCCGCTTTCCGACTGGCTGGGCGACTACCAGACCTTTTCCTATACTGGTTTTTTCAAGCATAATTCCGAACGTTATTTTTCTTCCTATGCCAATCTTGCCTATACATTCGACAGGCGCTACACCATTTCGGGCAGTTACCGTACAGATGCCTCCAACCTTGTTACGGACGATGCCAAATACCGTTATGCACCCTTCTGGAGTATCGGTGGTCAATGGGTACTTACGCGTGAGAACTTCCTGAATGCTGCCGCCACCTGGCTGGATCATTTGAGCCTGCGCGCTACTTATGGCTATAACGGCAATGTGGACAAGACCACGGCCTTCATGCCATTGATCGCAACGGCAGCTACTCCTGATATCTGGACCAACGATTACACCGCCAGCATCAGCAGTTTTGGCAATCCTACCTTGCGCTGGGAAAAAACGGGCACCTGGAATGTGGGCATCGATTACAGCCTGTTCAATGGACGCGTGTTTGGTAAAGTGGATCTGTATTCGAAAGAAGGCAGGGACCTGATTGCGGAATTGTCGATCCCCGCAGTGAATGGCACCACTTCGCAAAAGTTGAATAATGCGAGGATGACCAACCGGGGCATCGAGCTGGAATTGGGAACAGTGTTGCCAATCCGGAACAATGATATTGTATGGCGTGGTAATCTGAACTTCTCCTACAACAGGAACCGTATCACCGATCTTTTTCTCGCCAATTATATATCCCCTGATTTATTAAATGGAGGAACCGGCGCTTATGTTGAGGGCTACGATGCCAACACCTTGTGGCGTTTTCAATATTCAGGCGTACAGAACGGACAGCCGACCGTATTGGGCCCTGGTAATAAGCCTGTAACTTTTACCTCCGGTGTGCCGGGCGATGCGCGCACCTTTTTGTTGAATATGGGCACTACCGTAGCGCCATATACACTGGGTTTCATCAATTCGTTCAAGGTGTATGATTTCGACTTCTCCTTTATCATTACCGGAAAATTCGGACATGTATTCCAGCGCAAAGGGTTCAATTATCCCCCAAACAGAACACGCCGGGTACTGCCCAATAAAAAGCTCAGTGAAGTTGTCAACGGTGATCCCGCTAAGATAGTACCATTGCCACTGACCCCCATTGAGCCACTTTATTATTTCTGGCCAAGCTTTCACCAGTATGTTGATTACCTGACGGAGAGTGCATCACATATCCGTCTGCAGGAAGTGAGCCTGACCTATACCATTCCGCAACCGTTGCTGAAAAAACTGCAGCTTAACAACCTGCAATTCTATGTGCAAGGCAATGACCTGCATACCTGGTATAAGAACAACGCCAGTGAAGATCCGGAATACGTGCTGGGCACAATGAAACCAATGCCTAAACTAACACTCGGTCTCCGGCTCGATTTCTAATCAATTAACTACTATCGAATGAAAACTATCATACAGCACTGCTTTACATTAGCACTCACAGCCGGTCTGTTGCCGGGCTGCAACAAGTTCCTGGATGAACCGCTGTCAAAGACCACTTCGTTGGTGGTGACTACCACCGATCAGTTGAATGCGCTGCTTAACGACTACAACCAGTTTTACTCCGAGAGCAATCATACGGCCATTCTGAGCACGGACGATTATGGCCTCACCACCACGATCTACGATGCACGGCCAGCCATTTTTTCGCCCAGTATCGCTCAATACAATACCTGGGATACCGCCTACCTGATGGATGATGCCGGACAATCATTCTGGAGCGGTGAATACCAGAAGATATTCACTGCCAACATGGTGTTGCAATATGCCGATAAGGTGACCGGTTCCAGCGAAGACAAACAAAACCTGAAGGCCGATGCACATTTCATAAGAGCCTACAGTTATTTTCAACTGGCCAATACTTTCACACTGCC
>NZ_JBQCGW010000272.1:0-57754 GCF_051955275.1 Pseudobacter sp.
CCAGAGAATGAGCGAAGCGGAAGTGATCCCCAGCAGGAAAAGGATCAGTTCACTGAACTGAAAGAACTGGTAATATTCCGCATAGCCATGCAGTACAAAGAATAACGGGAACAGAATGAGGAAATAAGGCTTGTTGCTAAGCTTTTCTTTCATGGCTTAACTTTCGGTTTCTCCGTTCGCATCTTTCTTTTTAGACTTAAAGAAGAAGGCTTTCACTTTCCACCAGATATGTTTGAAGTAGAAGAGTGCACCCAATACAGCAGCGATAATCATCTGTATCAGATAACTACCGCTGCCGGGATCGAGATATAAGAAGATGGAATTGATCACAGGTAACTGAGATTTGTTTTTGGTGTTAATGACAGCACTGTTTCATACATGAGCTGTATCGTTTGTTCGATATCGCGCTTGTGCAGCATTTCCACGGTAGTGTGCATATAACGGAGGGGTATGGAGATGAGCACTGAAGGACATCCATCATTCGCGTAAGCGAAAGAATCGGTATCTGTTCCAGTGCTGCGGCTCACGGTGCGTAACTGAACGGGTATCTTTGCTTTTTCGGCCACATCCTGTACCAGTTGCAGCAGTTTATTGTGCACTGCGGGGCCATAGGCCAGTGAAGGTCCTTTGCCGCAGGCCACATCGCCTTCAATGATCTTGTTGATCATGGGCGTATAGGTATCATGTGTAACGTCTGTAATAATGGCCACATCGGGTTTGATGCGGCGGGCGATCATTTCCGCGCCTCTCAGTCCGATCTCTTCCTGCACTGCATTCACCACATAAAGGCCATACGGCAGGCTTTTTCTGTTTTCTTTCAGCAGCCTGGCCACTTCTGCGATCATGAAACCGCCTACCCGGTTGTCGAATGCACGGCCGATATAATAATCGTGCGCCAGTTCATCGAAACCGTCCTGGTAAGTAACCACGGCACCGATATGGATGCCCAGGTCTTCCACTTCTTTCTTGTTGCGTGCGCCGCAGTCGAGGAAGAGATTGTCTACTTTCGGTTGGGTTTCTTTTCCTTCATTATGGATACGTGTGTGAATGGCAGGCCATCCGAACACGGCTTTTACCGGACCTTTCTTACCATGGATGAATACACGCTGTGCGGGCGCTATCTGATGATCCACGCCTCCGTTGCGTTTGAGGTAGATAAGACCTTCTGCTGTGATATAGTTTACAAACCAGCTGATCTCATCGGCATGTGCTTCAATCACCACTTTGAAAGTGGCTTTCGGGTTGATCACACCTACTGCTGTGCCATAAGGGTCTGTGAAGGTGGTATCTACGTATGGCTTGAGGTAGTTGAGCCAGAGTTTCTGCCCGCTGCTTTCAAAGCCTACGGGCGAGGCGTTATTGATATATTTCTGAAAAAATTCTAAGCTCTTACTGGTGAGGATGGATTTTTCTTTGGATGCTTTCGCCATAATCGGTGCTTCATTTAGATGTTCAGAAAATTAAAAGTACAGATTTTTGGCGCTCGCCGCCTCATTTTATCTCCAGGATCACCAAATTCCAGATACCTGCATCATGCACTTTGTACGCCGCTTTATAAAGGGCGCCTTCCATAAACAACTGCATTTCGCGGGCATTGTTGTAGCGGAAGAAATAATAGCCGATGCCATTGTTTCGCATGGCCTGCAGGGTTTCTTCCCAGGATGCGCCTGATCTGAGCAGACTCCAGCTGCTGCTCCGGGTCAGGAAGGCCAGTTTGGGCACCATGCTGTAATCGGCATTGTCTGATGAAAGATACCTGCCACTGATATGTTTTTCCCGTGCAAAGTCTGCCAGCTGGAAAAGTTCCTGGTTGCCATCAACAGCATCCTTAAGCTGGTCAACGGGTTTCAGGAGAAAGCTGCTGAAAAAGACTGCCCAGCAGATGATGGCCCTATTGCCCCTGATCCGCATCCTGCCCAGCACGTGTTGCATCAGGCAGGCTCCCCCGATGAGCAGCAGCAGGTTGACCGGCCAGATATACCGGCTTTCAATGAATACCAGCAGGTAGCCGAGAGGGAGCAATACCGCCGTGAGAAAAAATATGCTTAGTACCCTGTCCCGCTGCTGTTGCAGGTAAATGCCCATCCCGAACAGGATGGCCAGGGCCAGGAAACTGAGGTGATTGAAGGCATTCACGCCCCTTATCACATTGGTGAGAAAGAGCCTGGCCTGCTTCTCCAGGATATCAGGACGGAAAAAATGTTCTCCGGGTGTGCGCTCCATGGGAATGGAAATGGGATCCTCCCAGGAGCCCGGTGAATCTTCGTATGGAGGCGGCGCTACGAGGGCGTCCGTGGTCAGCTGACGGGAATACAGGTGAACATCCTGGTTGATCCTGCCGGAGTAACCGATGGTAAGGGTGTGATATTTCTGGTAAAGAATGGTGATCCAGGGACCGGACACCAGTAAAAAGATGCCGATGCCTGCTGCCAGGTTCCTGATCATCCAGCGTTTTTTTTCCGCTGCGGCGCTCTGTCTGAAGCTCAAGACCTGGATGGCCACAAAGTGCAGGAGAAAGAAGGGGAATGCATAGGTCTTGGAAAAATATAGTAAGGCGCCCAGCAGGCCGCAGAGCAGGTTGAGTGGGAGGCTCTGTATGAATTTCTCCCGGGTGATCAGATCGATATATACCAGTACCAGCCAGCAGAAAAGCACATCGGCCGCTACTTCGTAAATGGCATAGTGAATGGTTACAGGGATGGATACCAGCAGCAGGGCGGTCTTCAGGCTCAGGGCCAGGTTTGTTCTGTTGCTCAGCCTGTGGATCCATACCAGTATCAGGTAGCCGGTGATCCAGTTGGTGATGCGGAAAGCCGTGATCTCTGTGAGTCCGGCTTTTACCAGCGGGAATGCCAGCCAGGAGTGCAGCGGACTCCAGTACCCGTTGATGGCTTGCTGCCAGTGGCCCTCCGCCAGGCGGCGGGCCACCATCATATAGCCGATACCATCATCATCGAAGATGAATCGATAGGCAGGATAAAGCAGCAGGCAGCAGACCAGGTAGATCAGGGAAGCCACCGTCAGCCTGTATTGTTGGAGCATAGGCATTGCTTAGGCCCGAAAGATAAAGCATAATGTATTAATGCGAAGGCAGGAAAAGCATCAATAGCGCAGAAAGCATCATCAGGCCGTCCAAAACGAAGTAGAAAAGGTAATCGGAGAAACTTTTCCTGGCATAGGGATAGAGCAGGGCGGTGATGATACCTGGCAATAAAAGTATGAAGAAGCTCAGCCACCCTGTCTCCAGGGAGCAGAACCAGGCGGTTGAGCCGGCAAATAACAGTAAGGATACCACGAAAATGGCATTTACGCCCTTTTCACTGAACCGGGTGATCATACTGCGGATCCCCTGTTCACGGTCCCATTGCCTGTCGCGGTAATCAAAAATGATACAGATGGCATAGATCAGGAAGAAACGGTGGATACAAAGCAGGGTAGCGGGCAGCTCCCAGTGGTTGTTATCGATGGCGATGGGCAGGAAGGTGGTTACATACATCCATACAAAAGCCAGGAAGATGGTCTTGCCCACCGCTATTTTCCGCAGGTAAGGAAAGGGGAAGAAATTGAGCTTGGGGGCGGAGTACAGAAAGGTGAGCACCACGGATCCCATGAGCCAGAACCAGTGTTGGATGAAATGGAAAAAGTACCAGGCCGATCCGGTGAGCCCTACTATGAAGAGGGCCAGGTGGAGTTGTTTGTTCCTGCGGGTCCAGTTGATCCGAAGGGTTTCCGAAGGCATACCGGGCGTGAGATACCAGTGGAAATTGTAACTGCAGAGGGTAGCGAAGAATACAAAGAGCAGGTAGTCCGGAATATCATATTGCAGTTGAAGCAATTGATTGGTCTGGTTGACCATCAGTAGCGCGCAGCCTGAGATGAACAGGCTGGTGAACAGGAAAAATTGAAAGATATATCTGAACATTACCGGTAGCGAATCACACTGATCATACCTGCGTCGAGGGTATCACTGGTATTGCCGGCTGCATCCCTCAACACAAAGCGGAGGTTCATGCTGTCCGGCTCAGCCGGATTACCGGGGTCCTGGGCCTGGAAGAGGTCCTGTGCCTGGATGCGTGCTTCGATCTGTCCGTCCGTTCTTGGTACTACGGGCTCAGGCACGCCCAGGGAGAATGTATCATTGCCGGTTAAGGCGGTAAGGCGTTGGTTCAGTCTGGTCTTTTCCAGCCAGAGCCCGTAAGGATTGCCGATATCCCCTTCCTTGTCCGCATAATCGAATTCAACCACCAGGTATGGATTGCCCTGGGAATCCAGCTCACGGGTACTGATGGATTTTAGTTTGATACTCGGTTTGGATCTCAGCTTATCTTTGCCGCAGCTCATCGTGAATAAGATGGCCACCGGGATCAGGAGGATCAGACGATAATATGATAATATACGCATACTCATTACTCGGTTGACTACAAATTTAATGGCTTTGTCCCTTACGCTCTGTATATGAATTCTAAATATGAAGATAAAGTTTTTTTAGCGGACCAGGCAGGGTTCAGCCAACTGGCCCTGGAACTGTTCCGGTTTCAATATGAACATAATTCCGTATATCGTGAATACGTAAATGCGCTGCAAATAGTTGGGGATGATGTACAAAGGGTGGAGGATATTCCCTATCTGCCCATCCAGTTCTTCAAAACGCGTGATGTGCGCACTACCAGCTTTCAGCCGGAGGCCGTATTTATGAGCAGCGGCACTACCCAGACCATCAACAGTCGCCATTCCGTGAAAAGCATGGCCATCTATCAGCACAGTTTTATGAAGGCCTTCGAATTATTCTATGGCCCCGTATCTGAATGGTGCATTATCGGGCTCCTGCCATCCTACCTGGAGCGCAGCAATTCCTCACTGGTAGTGATGGCCGATGAACTGATCCGCCGCAGCGGCCATACCAGCAGCGGCTTTTACCTGTATGAACACGAAAAACTCGCCGCTGTATTGCAGGAACTTGAATCCAAACAACAGAAGACCCTGCTGATAGGTGTTACTTTCGGGCTCCTGGATTTTGCGGAGAAATTCCCCATGCCCCTCAGGCACACCATCATCATGGAAACCGGAGGGATGAAAGGGAGAAGGGAAGAAATGACCCGGCAGGAAGTGCATGATATCCTCAGGACGGCCTTTCAGCTGGATGCGGTGCATTCTGAATATGGCATGACTGAACTGCTTTCGCAGGGATATTCGAAAGGGGAAGGTATTTTTCTCACACCGCCCTGGATGAAAGTAAGTGTAAGGCTGGAAGACGACCCGCTGGATGTTCGGTCATCCGGCACCGGTATCATCAATGTGATTGACCTGGCCAATATTTACTCCTGCTGTTTCATTGCCACGGAAGATGTAGGCCGTGTGTATGAAGATGGCAGCTTTGAAGTGCAGGGAAGGGTTGATAACAGTGATATACGTGGGTGCAGCCTGATGGTGGCGGGGTTATAATCAGGGTATGCCAAGTAGCTCGCGTCCCCGCGAGTTACTTATATTCCGTCGCCTCCGGCGACACGGTGCTTGCCAGAGGCGAGCAAACAGAGGTCACTCGCGGGGACGCGGGAAACTGGCACACCCTGCGAATTTGCATTACACCGTAATAGTTCTGTCCCGCGCAGCGATCCTCCATTCACCGTTTATGCATCCGTTTTCAATAGTGATGGCTCTTTCGTATAGCGCCACGGTTGGGCAGATATGCTGCGGCATCCCATATAGTACATCTCCCACTTTATAATGATGGTTTGCGCCTGCTTCCAGCACCAGGTGCTCTTCACTCTGGCTTACTGCTTTCAATGCCGGTGCATTCAGGAATACTACACGTTTGGTCAGTTCATTTTCTGCCGCTACAGATTTATGTCCCAGGTCAAGGCAGATCTTACCGGCATCGGGCAGCGATACAACTCGCGTTACAACAAGGGCAGCCGGCATGAATGGTTGTTCCGCGCATTCGTTTGAATATCCATTGTCCCAGAAAATGAAAGTGCCCGGGCTGCATTCAATGGCGGGGCGTTGCGCGTGAACAGGAAATCCCGGTGTGCCGCCCGCAATGATGACTGGCTCAGGAAATCCTTTATCCTTTATTTTTTTCGCAAGGGCTGCTACCGGCTCGTAGGCTGCATCCACCAGTTTTCTTCTTTCTTCCAGTTCTTTGTGATGGATATGTCCATCGTAGGCATGCAGGCCTTTCAGTTCAATACCCGGCAGGGCTGCCGCTGCTTCATACAAAGCCCATGCTTTATCCGGATGGATACCGGTGCGGTTCTGCCCAACGTTCAGATCGATGTAAACAGGCAACACCCTGCCATTGCTGAGAAAATGATCAGACAGCTGAGTGGCCGTTCCGGTATTATCGATCAGGCAACTGAAGCTTGTATCCGGATATTTAACTATGAGTGTGAAGAAACGTTCCTGTTTGGGGCCTGTGGGCTGATAGGCCAGCAAAACATCAGGCGCTCCGGCCTGTGCCAGCAGCTCGGCTTCTGCGATGGTGGCACATTTGAACTTGCGGATTCCTGCCTTCACCTGAAGCAGGGCGCCTTCCCTGGTCTTATGTGTTTTTGCGTGTGTACGTAACCGTTGTACGTTGCTGATCATACTGATGAGTTGTATGATATTCTGCTGCACACGCTGAGGGTAAACTACCAGGGCCGGTGTATCCAGCTGATCGATATCGTTGATGAGGTACCAGTTGGTATCTGTGTTTGTCATTATTCTTTTTTTATTGCTATACTACCAGGTTCAGCAGTAACACGCCGATCAGTCCCATAACTGCTACGATGGTTTCCATCAGGCTCCAGGAACGGAGCGTGTCTTTCATGCTGAGGTTGAAATATTCTTTGTACATCCAGAATCCTGCGTCGTTCACATGCGAGAACATCAGGCTGCCCGCACCGATGCTCAGTACCATCAGGTTAGGTTCCACATTCAGTTGACCGATGGTGGGGGCAATGATGCCTGCTGTGGTAAGACCGGCCACAGTGGCCGAACCGATGCATACTCGCAGTACAGCGGCGATCAGCCATCCCAGTACCAGCGGATGGATGGGCCAGTTCTGCAGGCGGGTGGCAATGGTATCACTCACGCCACTGTCTACCAGTACCTGTTTCAGTACGCCTGCACCTGCAACGATGAGTACGATCATGGCTACGTCCTTCACGGCATCGCCATAAATATCCATCACTGCTTTCATGCTTTTTCCGTTGGCAATGCCCAGGGTATAAGTAGCAACGATCACGGAAAGCAGCATCACTGTAATGGGATCTCCCACAAAAGCTATCAGCGAAGGCCAGGCGCCTTCCTGTGTAGCTGGGATAAGAGGCAGCAGGGCGGTCACTGCCAGCAATATCACGGGCAGGAGGGAGGATAAAAAACTATTGGCCGGACCAGGCATCTCCGCTTCCGGCAGAACAGGCGGCTGGAAGGTCTGGAGGGGAACGGATCTGATATTCTTCAGGCTGCGGGCAAATACAGGACCTGCCACAATGATGGCAGGAACGGCTACTATCAGACCATAGAGCAGGGTAAGGCCCATATTGGCATGGAACTGTCCAACCAGCGCACTGGGCGATGGATGTGGAGGAAGGAACCCATGTGTAACAGAAAGTGATGCCAGCATGGGGAGACCAATATATACGGCAGGTAATTTGTATTGGTAGACAACGGAAAAGATCAATGGCACCATCAATACAAAACCAACATTGTAAAAGAGAGGAATGCCTACAATAAAACCGGTGAGCATCAGCGCCCACTGGATATTCTTTTCGCCGAAAGCTTTCATCAGCACATCGGTGATTCGTTTGGCGGCACCACTGGCAGCTACCAGTTTGCCCAGCATGGCGCCCAGCATGATGATCACAACCAGGGAGCCCAGCGTGTCTCCTATACCTTTCTGTACTGATTTTGTGATTTTGCCAGGCGGGATTCCCAGGCATAATCCCGTTGCAATGGAAATAACCAGGAAGGCGATAAAGGCATTGCATTTACCCCAGGTGATCAGGAGAATGAGAGCAAGCAATGCACAGAACACAATCAGTAATGTCATGTGAATGAGAAGGGGGAATGGTGTACAGTTAGTGAGCTAATATACTTATAATCCGTTACTTTTGGAGCAAGCCTTATGGATTCACTTACGCATATAGTACTCGGCGCCTGCATCGGCGAAGCCTTTGCTGGCAAGCAGGTGGGGAAGAAAGCCCTGTTCTGGGGCGCTTTGATGCAAAGCGCACCGGATATCGACTTTATCTCCTCTTTCTGGTTGAACCCCGTCAATGATCTGTTGGCGCACAGGGGCTTCACACATTCTTTTTTATTTATAATACTGATCACGCCTTTGATGGCTCTGATAGCGGAACGTATCCACCGGCCGCATGATATCTCTTTAAAGAAATGGCTCTTGTTCTTCGGAACAGAAATGCTGGTGCATGTACTGCTGGATGCGATGAATGCTTATGGCACCGGATGGCTTGAACCGTTCAGTCATCACCGGTTTGGTTTCCATTTCCTTTTTGTGGCGGACCCGCTGTTCAGCATCTGGCCCGGCATTGCTTTTGTGGCATTACTGATTATGAAGCGCGATAACCGGGAAGCACGGTTGAAATGGGTGAAAGCATCGATTGCGCTGAGTATGATCTATCTTGGATTTGGTGTGGTGAGCAAAACGGCCACAGACCGTGAAGTGAAGCAGATAGCAGCAAGGCATGGTATTCAGTACAACAGGTATTTAAGCACACCCACTCCTCTCAATAATGTACTCTGGTATGTGATCATGGAAGACACTGCGGGTTACCACCTGGGTTATCGCAGTTTTTTCGACAGGGATACCGGTATGCAGTTCACTTATTTTCCGCGTAATGCACAATTGCTGGAACCAGTGAAGGATGAGGAAGATACGCACAGGCTGATTCGTTTTTCGCAGGGCTATTATACCGTGGAGCGATGGGATAGCACCCTTGTGTTCAACGATCTCCGGTTCGGGCAGATGATCGGATGGAATAATCCCGATGCCCGTTTCGTATTTCATTATTTTCTGCAGAATCCGGAAGACAATGAACTGGTGATCCAGCGCGGCCGTTTCAGCAACTGGAACAAAGAGGCTATGTTGAGCCTTTTGCGCCGGATGCGTGGTGATAAAAATCAATAGTATCAAAAAAAACAGCCGGATAGGCTCAATCACTTACCACCTTTTATAGGTATTCACTTAGGTGGAATACCCGTGAAAACACCTGTATTGATCATGGTTTGAGAAAACCTGATTAACTTTACGCATATTGTTCAGGGGGACTCTGCACCTCTCCTTCGCAGGAATTATTTCTTTCTTGTTCCTGTTCGTTTTTGCTCGAATGGTAGTGTTAAAAATTGGACGATGATCCGTTTTAAAGAACCTGTTTCCTATACAAGCAAGATACCTTCATCCTATCACCACCAGCCACTGCCCGGCTCCCATCCCGTATTGGCAGAAGCGGCATGGGGATCCATCCTTTTATCGGAGATTAAAACACCCTGGTTCACGTTGTGGCACCAGCAGTATACACTTGAAAAGAATGCCGTGCTGAAGCCTGCCATCGGCGGGCCGCTGCTGGATATGCATATAGTACTCCGCGGGCATATCCGCTACCAGGTGGAAGAAATCGGTCCTTTGAAATTTGCTGAGGGGCAACTCAATATGTGCTGTGCGCCATCATTGCACGTGCAGGCAGGTATGGAGGAAGTGAAAGAACATATCACCCTCACTTTCCGTTTCAGCAGAACTTACCTGGATGTATATGCGCCGTATTTCACTGCCCTGCAGCAATTCCTTGAAAAAGCCGATAACGGGGAAACGTCGCTGCTCAGCAATGTCAATACCAGTCTCACACCTGAAATGATCACCATCATACGGGATCTCTTATATAATGAATACGTAGGGGAAGTGAAAGAGCTTTACCTCCGCAATAAGGTGTCGGAACTGTTGTTATTGGCCTTCACACGTATTGCGCCGGGAACGGCCGGAGCCACAGAGATCAGGCTGCATCAGTATGATATTGATAAGATAAGGGAAGCCAGGGAATACCTGTTGGCCAATATGGAGCACCCGCTCACGGTGATAGAGCTATCCCATAAAGTGGGCATCAACGATTTCAAATTGAAGAAGGGATTCAAACAGCTGTATGGCGTTACGATATTCGACTTCCTGCTGGAAGCCCGGATGGAGAAGGCCAGAACATTACTTACGGAAACAGATACTCCCATTCATGAAATCGCTTTTGCAACCGGCTATAAAAATGTCAGCAGTTTTACGGCTGCCTTCAAAAAAAGAATGGGTTTCCCGCCCAGCGCCATGAAGCGGGGAAAATAATTCAGCCTGCATTCGTTTTACGCAGAAACCGCAACATGGCTTCGCCTGCTGAGTAAGACCGCAATGCCTGCAAGGATACATGCGTGGCATCCGCATCTTTCAATGCCTCAAACAGGTCATAATTGTTATCACTGCTATTGATCCAGTGATGAAGTTGAGTGAGTTCCTGCTCAGACAATTCTCCTTTAAGATGCCTGATGATAAGGTTGGCAGTATGAAATGCTCCTGCCACTTGATGCTCGTTCATGGGGAACTGTTTTTAAATGAAAGGTTTGATCAATCCCCGGATCTGCCTATGCGGGACCTGTATATAATAAGACAACTAAAACAGGAAGATGTACTAGGGTGGATGTAAAAAAAAGAAAGTTTTTATCCCGAATACGTAACCAGACTTTCGCAATCGGTTGGATATTTATGAGGGAAAGAATAGTATGTAAAAGTCTGGTTTGCCGTAAGCCGGCAGCCAGTCAGACGGGGCACCGATAGCAGCTCTTCACTTTATTCAACTTATAGGTCCGGGTGTCCGGAATGCAATGAAAGCATGCCATACAGGTGTCTGACAGTTATGTACAGGATGCAGAGGGTCTACATAACAGGAAGATACCGGGTGCATGAGAGGAGTAATCCGATTTGTGGCATTTCCGGTACCCCGGATTTTTTTATGCAGAAAATTTCAGGAAGGATATTCAAAAAGGCAATAGGGACCGGGCTTATCCCGGCCCCCAGCCTTGTTTAGAAAACCGCGAATGATAGACTTATCAGGTTATTGTAAGGGCAAGAAACTAATAGGAAGGACAGGTCTGCTGGTTGAAACGTAACAGTGAAAAAAATGAGGGAGAGTAGAAACACTCCCCGGTTGTGACCCAACCAAACAGTCACATGCGATAAAAACTAACCATTTTAAAAATGGAATAATTTATTCATGGTTCAATAGGCTTTGAGCAGTATCTCGGTTTTTCAATTGCTATTGTTGATATATTATAGAAACAACAAGTACTGTCTTTGGTACTATCGATAGTGTAAATTTATTTTTATGCGCCCGGATGCTGCCTGCAGATATTCATTCTCAGTAATTGCATGGCACGCACTTTCTGGTTCTTTACCGTATGAATGCTCACATCAAGCGCAGCCGCTATTTCATGGTTACGCATGTTCTCGAACACACTCATCTTCAAAACCTTTCTGGATTGCGCAGGTAGCTTTTCTATCTGCCGGTAAATCTCTGTCATCACTTCCGTGCGGATGATATTGTTCAACACAAAATCATCAGCATCCCCGTTGAGATATGCCATCTCCCTGCGGGAACTGGCATCCCGCTGTTGTTGTTTCAGCAGGTTCAGACAGGCATTGCGTGTGGTGATGTAAAGAAAGGCCTTGATGTTCTGGATGCTGGCAAAGTCGGTATGCTTCTTCCAGAGTTTCATGAATGTATCTTCCACAATGTCTTCCGCAGCCGGACGATCATGGATCATCCGTTCTGCAAAATAGCAGAGGGGAGAATAATAAAGATTGAAGAAGGAGATCATCGCCTGGCTGTTGCCCCGCCTGAGATCGGCAACCATGGCCTGTTCCGGATCGGAAGAAGAAGGTGGTGATGACTCCAGATGCATCGTGATGCTTTCTTTGGTTGTGGTTTCCGGCGCGTACGTGTAGCCCGTGTCACCGGGAAATTGCTCTTTCATTTTCGCTTTTTAGTTAGACTTCCTTGAACAAAAAATTGGTTGCGGTGATGGTTACACGATTGTGTTGAACGTACCAGTACGGTAGGTACAGGCAACACATGCCTACCAACACCCGGAGATGTTGCACATGAGCTTAAAATCGTACGTGAAGCGGGGGGATTTACCTATTGCATAGTGATGGGCCGGTACAGGCATTACTTACAGCCAGACAGCCGCAAGCCCGGTCATCAGGTCCCGCTTACTTCGTGAGCCTTAATAAAGTTGAAATTCGTTATCCCAATTGATGAAGCTACTAAGAGAAATGATCGTATCCGGTTACAATTTTACAGGTAATATCATTACCGGCAAAACAATTTACGGAAAAACTATATGGTGGGATTTTACTGCATCAGAGAATTGACCTTTTGCGGGTATTGCACGGTGTTTGATGCCGGCAGTGTAGTAGAATATTGCTTTCGCGTTTTAAAAACTTGTGTAAGTGTTTTCCCAAGGATCCGCAGATCCAGCAGCACCGAGCAGTTCCGGAGATACCAGATATCCCAGCTGTAACGCATGCGGATGGATATTTCATCCAGCGCCGGACCATGATATCCCCGCACCTGGGCCATACCCGTGATACCCGGCCGCAGCAAATGACGGCTGTTATAACGGTTAACAACAACCGAAAAACGATCACAATCGGATTGCATATGGGGCCGCGGCCCCACCACACTCATCTCTCCCCTCAGCACATTGATGAACTGCGGCAGCTCGTCGATGTTCCAGTTACGCAATAATCTTCCCATCCTGGTGATGCGCGGATCATTCTCCAATGCCGGTAACCAGTTGGCCTGGCGGTTGGGCACCATCGTTCTGAATTTGATACAGGGAAACAGCCGGCCGTAACGGCCTCTCCGGTATTGTATGAAGAAAGGAGTACCCCCGGTATCCAGCGGGATCAGTAATATCATCAGGGGAATTAACCAGCTCAGGAGCAGCATACAAACTGTAAGTGATAACAACAGGTCGGCCAGGCGCTTGAACAGGAAATAGAATGACCTGTTCCTTACACTCATCTGAATAGGAATGACGCTCCGCATGTGATTATTTTTTGCCGGCAACCTTTTGTTACAATCACCAGTATTTACAATTGAATACGAAGGCATACATAAATAGTTGCCTTGTCCGCCGATTACTCATCCCGCTTAAAAATTCATGTGTATGCCAATACCTGTTGCGCATAGCATTTTACGCACGCTTGCTTATTTTGAATTGTTCCAGCACCCGCTGACGGCGCAGGAACTGCTTTTTTTTCTGGACCAGCCCGTTGCTGAAACTGAATTGCAGTCTGCATTACAGCAGTTGCTGCAGGAGCATCGTGTGTTCAATCACAACGGATTTTATGCTTTGCAGAACCAACCTGCATATGTGGACAGACGAAAGCAATACAATGCACATGCAAAAGAATTATTACCGGTGGCGCATCGCATCGGAAAACTGCTGAGCCGCTTTCCCTATGTAAGTGGTATCTGTATCTCCGGTTCCCTCAGCAAGGAAGTGGCGTCAACGGAGGCAGACCTGGACTTCTTTATCATCACCAAACCAGGCAGGCTGTGGATCGCAAGGACCTGTATGCACCTGCTGAAAAAGCTGAGCTTCCTGGCAGGCAAACAACATTGGTTCTGCATGAACTATTATGTGGATGAGAGCATGCCGCTGATCCGGGAAAGAAATTATTTCACCGCCATCGAAATGCTCACATTACTTCCTGTTGCAGGCTCGGATGCATTACCAGATTTCTTCCATGCCAATGAATGGGTGCAGGAATTCCTGCCATCTTATGCCGGAAAAGAACTACCCCCGGTAAGAAAAGATGGTATACTGAAGAAAATAGCAGAGTGGATGTTCAGCAACCGGATGGGTGATCAGCTGGATAACTTTCTCATGCGCCTTACTACCAAACGCTGGAAACAGAAAGAAGATAATTTTCAGCTCAATATGAAGGGAGGCAGAATGGGACTGGATGCAGATAAACATTATTGTAAGCCCAACCCCATTCATTTCCAGGAACCACTGCTGGCCCGCTACCAGAAGCGCGTAGCTGAATTACTGGATCAACCTTATGTGATGGTCAGCTGATCCGCTTGCGCACAGTCAGTATATAATAATCACCTGTGTTCCTGAATGGCCAGCTGCTCTTCAAGCGGTCTTCCTGAATACATAGCCAGCGGAATAGACGAGGATACCTCGTTCCGAATTCCTCGATATATGAAGGAGGAACGATGGTGCAGAGCCCTTCCAGTCCCAGAACTTCAAAATTTTCCGGCAACATCTTTTTCACGCGTTTCGGGGAATAATACCAGCAGGTGAAATAATGTCCTTCAATATGCGCTTTCACCCCTTTGCTGCTGAACCAGCGGCGGGTAGCTGTTCTGAATTTACCTTTCAATAAAAGCAAAGATTCCCAGGTGCAAAAACCCGGCAGGAGCACCAGCGTGGCAATACCACCTGGTTTCAGCAAAACATCAAATTCATGGATCACTTTGTTCAGTTCGCCGGTGCAGTTGAGACCGGCGAAATTAGAAAAGATGAGATCATAAGGCCCCCGGTTCTTTAATTTTCCGAGTTCAGTAAAAGAACAAATTTCAGCACTAACGGTATTGGATAGCTGTAATTGTTTGACCTTTTTCCTGAGCACAGCCTGCATGCCTTCGGAAATATCTGTGGCATGCACGGTATGTCCCTCCGATGCAAAGTACAGTGCATCCTGCCCCGTACCGGCATTCAGTTCCAGGATATTGCTCTGTGTTGGCAGCCATTGCTGCACATGCGATCTTACCCTTCTGCGTTTGTAATCCACAATCAGGTTGCCCGTATAGAGCTCATCAAAGAGTCCCGACTGCTCTGAAAATGCAGCAGCGGCCGATTGTTCCGGAGTCATCACTATCGGGTTCATGCTTGCAGGGATTGTAGTTTTTTTCTGGCGATCAGTGCAGCAGGAAGATACCAGGCCAGACTGGCCGCTTTGCGGATGCCCTGCCTGCTGATTCGCGCAGGATGTTTCAGTAACTGGGTAAGGCTTTGTAATGCCAGGTGTTTGCGGTAGCTCTTGTGCACATAACGGTGCAGCTGCCTGTAGAAAGCAGGTTTATAGGTGTTGCTGAACATGAGCCGGAGTTCGTCAGAGTCCGTCCAGTTGGCTTTCTGTTTCAGCTGCTCCTTCACCTTCTCGTAGAATGGAGTACCAGGCAGGGGATAGGAAACAGAAATGCCGATCTCATAAGGCAATAGCCGGTTGATCATGTTGATGGTAAGATCGATATCGCTGCGGGTTTCGCCGGGGTAGCCAAACTGGATGAAGAAAGAAGGATGGATCTTATTTTCTTTCAGCAGTTGTGTGGCGGTATGGATCTCCTGGATGGTGATGCCTTTGTCCATGGCATCCAGCACTTTCTGGGACCCGCTCTCTGCGCCCATCCACACATTCTCACAGCCGGCAGCAGCCAGTGCCTGCACATAACCGGGGTTGGTGAGCAGATCTGCGCGCGACTGGATCTTGAACCTGAACCGGAAATCCGCCTGTTGCAGTAAAACAGCAAACTCCTCCACCCATCCGGGTTTGAGGCCGAAGATATCATCGCAGAACCAGATATGGTCAAACGGACTGAGGTGGTAGAGGTATGTAAGCTCCGCCACCACCTGCTGCGGTGAGCGGGCATTGTAGCGGTTGCCATAGATAGGTTTTGCGCACCAGTTGCATTTATAGGGACATCCACGGGTGGTGCCCATATTGAGCGAAAAATAGCCGCTGCTCTGTATCCACGTAGTACGGTACTGCTGCATATCCACCAGGTCCCAGGCGGCTATGGGCAGGGAGTTCAGGTTGCGGAGCACCGGCCTTGGCGGCGTTTTCAGCGGCTGGCCCTCCTGCAAAAAGGCCAGCCCTTTTATCGTTTTGAAATCATTGGTTCGCTTATTGATAGACGTTATCAATTCAAGCAGTGTTATTTCTCCTTCCCCGATAATGATGAAATCTGCGCCCTTTTGCAGGTATTCCTGGAAATGATCGGTGGCGTCGGAACTGCAAACGATCACTGTGCAACCTTTTTGCTTTGCGATACGTATCATAGTGAAAGCAGCTTCACGCATATTGGTGAGGCACATCTTGGTGAGGTAGTTGAAGCCATCGTCGTAGAGTACGAAAATATCAGGCTGGTGTTCTTCCAGGGCGGCAGTTACAGCAACAGGATCCTTGCAGAACATGGTATCGAAGAGGGCGGCAGGTAATCCGTTAGCGCGAAGGTAAGCGGCTGCATACAGGGTGCCGAGCGGCGGATAGGGCTGAGCCGCTGCCAGCTGCTTCGGATCAAGTTGCAGAAAATAAGAATGCGAAAAAAGCACCGGAGGATTGGATCGCATGGTATTCATCATATAAGCTACGGGATGGCAGGAAGGCAGGTTGCCTCCGGCTTCTTTTTTAAAAAGTAATAATATGACCATCAGCGCTGTGATACCTACCTGCAACCGCAGGCGCTCTTTATTGCAAACCCTCGGGGCATTGCAGGCTTCCGCTTATCCCTTGCTGGAAATCATCATACTGGATGCAGGGGAGGAGAAGCTTACAGATGCTGACCTGCATGCATTTCCAGCACTCGATATCCGGTATTACAGTTCCCTGCCAGGCTCTGTTTGCATGCAGCGTAATGCCGGCATCCGTTTGGCTGAAGGCGAGCTTGTTTTTCTGTGCGACGATGATATTGAAATAACCGAAGATTACCTGCAGCAACTGGTGCAGCATATGCAGTTGCACCCTGCATGTGGCGCCGTTTCCGGCCTGGTGTTACAACAGGAGCAGGGCAACTGGGTGTCTGCCTATCCACTGGTCAGTGCCAGGCAACTGATCAGGCATTTTGTTTTCGGTACGGGTATCTGGGGGCCGGTGCAGGTGACAAGTAATGTCTGGCCGGTGGCATATATCAAAAAGTATTATCAGAGAAAGGGCAATCATTTGTCGAGGGCCGGTTGGCCGGTAATCACAAATTTTGAGGGCGGGCATGTACTTACACCCACTTTTGGTTTGGGGGCAGCCCTGTTGCGCAGGAGCTGGTTATTGCAATGCCCTTATGATGAAGTGCTGGATCCGCATGGCATCGGCGACCATTACGGTGTGGCGGTCAGCCTGCCTGCGCCGGTGCACCTGTTGCCGGCTGCAAAAGTGTTTCACCACAGGGAGCAGCAGAACCGCCTGCAAAGACCTCTTCAATATTACCGCAGAGTACTGGCGCTGGACCATTTCAGAAAAAAGATCAGGCGGGATCAGCGGCCAATAAAATTCTGGCTGCTCTGGAGCCTGGCAGGAAACTTTTCCGGCTTTTGTATCGTAGGGGACTGGCAGATGCTCCGGCCATCCTGGAAGGCCTTCCGACTGATCCTCTTTAACCGTAATCCTTACAGGCTGGCGGCGAAGGCTGGCAGAACAATAATTCAGGCTTTCTACTGATGGCTGCATTGCTTTTACATGAATATACGGACTGAAATAGCTGAACATAACAGGCTTTTCCTTTGGGGGATCTTTATCCTCTACCTGGTGCTCGCCGCATGGGGCATCAGCCGGCATGAATTATGGGGCGATGAAATACATGCCTGGAATATTGCGAAAGGCAGTAACCATCTCTGTCAGCTTTTCCGGAGCACGCGCTACGAAGGACATCCACCCCTCTGGCATTTATTGCTTTTTATACTCAGCAGGTTCACTGCTGATCCTTGGTTCATGCAGGCCCTGCATTTTGTGATTGCCGCCCTGGTTTGCCGGATGCTGGTCTTCGGAAGTCCGTTTTCATTTCTTACTAAATTGTTGCTGCCTTTCGGTTATTTCTTCCTGTATGAATACGGTGTGCTGAGCCGGAATTATTCATTGGCCATTTTACTGATCTTTTTGTTGCTTGCTGTGATCCGCAGACGGGGTGCAACGTACCAGTGGTTATATTTTCTGCCGTTATTCATACTGAGCTTTACGCATATCTATGGCATTTTCATGGCCGTAAGCCTTCATTTGTATTACATGTTATTGCTGCGGGAAAGGAAAATGTTCCGGTGGCTGACTGCCTGTGCCGGGTTGGTGTTGCTGCTGCCTGCCGTCTGGTTTGTATTTCCGCCTCCGGAAGGCGAGACAAATCTTCAATTCTTTCTGAGCCGTTGGGAGTTCAGTCAGGCTGTAGTTTCAATACAGGCACCCTTACGTGCATGGGTACCCGTAGTTGCCTGGTGGGAGCCTCATTGCTGGAATACAGAGTTTGTTTTGCAGTGGCAGCAGGAATGGCGCTGGCTGCGTTTTGGGACCCCGTTCATAAGCATTGGAATACTGCTGCTGGCAGGCAGTGTATTGAAACGAAACCAGAAAGCATGGATGCTGTTTGCCTGTAACTGTCTGCTTATTATGTGTTTCAGCGCAATTATCTTTCCTGCTTCCACGCTCAGGTACACCGGCTTTTTGTTTATAGGATGGATCGTTGCCTGGTGGTTGTTTTGTGCTGAACAGGAACCGCTCAAAAAAGAAATCAGGATCGTTCAGGGGTTACTGGCCATCCAACTCATCGGCTCGCTCATCATGCTGCCGAAAGATCTCCGGCAGCCCTTCTCTCAATTACCTGCTGTCAATGGATTGCTGAATACTGCTCCTCCCGGAATTCCCATTGTAACAGATTACTGGACGCTCAATGCCGTGGCTGCTTTCGCCAACAGGAGCATGTATTGCATCGACCTGCGAAAAGAGGTGAGCTTTGTTGTATGGGGCAACGATTTTGCGCTTATCCGGCAGCAAAAGCACCGTTACGATGCCGGTATCAGGGAATGGTTCCGGCACTCTGATCAAGATACGGTCTGCCTGATCTCTACAGTATCTCCCTGGCAATTGAAGAATCTGGACCCTCTCTTTATGCGGGAGTTCCATCCCTTGCTGATCGGTGAACTGGAGGGGAGCATTGAAAAAGGATCTGATCTCTATCTCTATCAAATTAATAAGCAGTGAAGATGGCAGCTGATCCATATATCCCGGCCAGGCCCTGGGACAGGAAACATCCGCCACGGCGGATCCTTGCTATTCGTTTGCAGGCGATGGGTGATATGATCATCACGCTTCCTTATCTGCAGGCATTGAAGCAAGCTTTGCCTGGTACGGAACTGCACCTGCTCACCCGTGATGAGGTGGACCCCGTGCCACGCGGCATTCAGCTGTTCGATAAAATTTTCTCCATCGGCGGCGGCCGTAATTTTAAGAAGCAGGTATTGTATGCAGCTGCATTGCTGCCGCAGTTATTGTGGCAGCAGTATGATATGGTGCTGGATTTGCAGAACAATCCTATCAGCCGGTATGTACGCCGGCTGATCAGGCCGCGTGCCTGGAGCCAGTTCGATAAAACATCGCCGCGTGCGGCAGGTGAGCGTACCAGGCTTACCATTGAAGCAGCAATGCAGTTTACTATTCAACCGGATTATGATTTTCAGTTGAAGGAGAAACTGCCCATACGTGAATTATTGTTCAGCCATGGCTGGAAGGGCGAAGAACTTGTATTGCTCAATCCCGCTGCCGCATTTCCCACACGCAACTGGCCATTGTTCAATTATGTCCGGTTTGCGGAGTTATGGTTGAAGCAGCGGCCTGATACATCTTTCCTTGTTATCGGTACTTCCTTTATCAGCCTCAAAGCCAAAGAACTGAAAGCCGCACTGGGCGATAAGCTTATCGATCTTTCAGAAAAAACATCACCGCTGATGGCCTTTGCGCTGTTGCAGGAAGTAAGGTTCATGCTTACAGAAGATTCCGGACTAATGCATATGGCCTGGGTATCCGGTGTGCCTTTACTGGCACTGTTCGGCGGCACGCGAAGCGACTGGTCGCGGCCACTGGGTGATCATACCAGCCTGCTGGATTCCTCTGATCTGAGTTGTGGCAATTGCATGCTGGAGGAATGCCCTTACGGGGATGTGCATTGTCTCACGCGGTATACGCCGGAACAGGTGTTGAAATTATCATTCGCCCACCTTTACTCAGAGTGCTGCAGTCGCTCGCGGGGGCGCGAGCGACTGGGCATACCCGAAGAGTCTCATCATCTCCCTGGCTGATGCATCCATGGAATGAATGAGTGTAGATTGATATTCAAGTGTTGCATCCTGCAATAGTTCATGCGCACGCTCCAGCATTTCTTCTTTCGTTGTAACCACATGCCAGTTGCTTACTGGCTGTTGGAACGGATAAGTGAAACTGATCACTTTTGCGCCTGCATATAAGGCTTCCAGGCAGACTGTGCTGCAGCCTTCATAACGGGAAGTGTGGAGCAGTATTTTAGTTCGCTGTAAAGCACGCAGGATGCTGTTATGTGGCTGCGGGCCTGCCAGTTTACAATGTTGCTCCAGTTGATATTGCGCAATCAGCTGCTGACAATGTTCCTGCTCAACGCCCATGCCGTAATGAACAGCGTTGATATCCGGAATGGATTGCTGAAGTGTTGCTACCAGCTCCACCCAGAGCGGGTAACGTTTCAGCGGTTCAAGACTGCCCACGCCGGCAATATCGATATCTCTTACGAGTTGTTCAGAGTGAGGGAAAGAAGCGGTATCCACCGCATTCGGAATGATATACGCCGGCCTGATGCCATGATTGCGCGTGAAATTATCGGCCAGGAAATGGCTCATGGCTGCCAGTTCGGTTGACCGTAAACGTAAGTAGCGCGGAAACTGGTTAGCCGCTTCAGCGTCCTGTCCGCAGATCCAGCTGATATGGCGGATGCCGTGCCGTCTTCCGAACCAGTGACCGATGGCTGCGCATTCGCCACACCAGAAACTTACAATGCCTTTTATATTGTGTTGCTTCCTGAAAATAGTCAGCTCCTGCCATGCCTTGCGCCACCGCAGCGGACGCAGCAGTTTAGAAAAACGAAGGCCATGAATTGATTTTACCTGGCATCCATGCCATTCATACGATGTGATCTCTTTTGGGTAGAGCAGGGGCAATATCACAATATACATTTCAGGGAACTGCCGTTGCATGGACTGCACCAGCAATTGCTGTGAAGGTACCCACCAGTCCTCCGATTCATTGCGGGGAAATGCCGGGGTAATGATGATGATGGTATCTGGTGCTGGCTGGACCAATAGAAAATATTTTATGACAGTGATCGAGTATATGCTGGTGATGGGAAACGATGATGATCATTTGTCCGGCTTCGGCCGCTTCGCGGAGCTGAAACATCAGCAGGGTGGTGGATTGGAAATCCAGTTCGTTGAGGGCTTCATCCAGCAACAGGATGCTGGCTTCCTTATAAAACGCCCTGGCCAGCGCCACACGCTTGCGCTGCCCGCCGCTTAGATTCCTGCCCTGTTCTTCAAGGATGAAATGAATGCCTTCAGGGTGCGACTCCACCAAAGATTGCAGACCACTTAGCCGGATCGCCTTCTGTAATCTTTCCTCATCATAGTTGTGTGGCGAGAAGGTGATATTGAAGAGCAGTGTGTCATGTAAAAGAAAAGGCTGTTGCGGCACATAGGCAATACGGCTCCTGAGCTGTTTCCGCTGTTGAATGTCTGATACCGACTCATTCAGCAGTATACTGCCTGATACCGGTTCGGTAAATCCCGGTAGCATCTGCAGCAGGCTGGTCTTACCTTTTCCTGACAGCCCCGTGATACCCGTGATAGTACCGGCTTCAAAATGCAGGTTGATATTTTTAAGTACCAACGCGGCGTTATAACCGAAATATACATCCGTAAACCTTATGGATTGAACTGGAGATATATCTTCACCCTCCGTTAAAAGTATTGGCGCAGCAGGCTGCAATTCGTCAATGGTATATTTCCATGAATGCAGTTCGCTGGCGGATTGTAATATTTTAACCAACCCGGGGATGATCCTGTAAGCTGCTGCCAGAAAGGCTCCCAGGGTAATGATGGTTTGCTGTGCAGGTTTGGAATGGAGTTGCAGGAGGAGGATCACCAATGTAATGCCCGTGAGCGCTGCCAGCTCGATCACCCTCGGCGGAATGCCCTGCACGGTCAGTATGCCGGACACGTTCCGGTTGAAACGTTGCTGTTGCTGCAGGTAGCGGGCATGCAGTACAGGACCTGCCTCGTAGATATTCGCATCCACATAGCCATTCAGTGTTTCCTGTAAATACTGCAGGGCCAGGTCGATCTCCTTTTTGGCTGCCGCCCGCAAATCCTGCATTCTTTTTTTTACCACCCGGTACAATAACAGGGCGGGAGGAAGCAGCAATAGACAGAGCAATGGCAGCAGCAGGATATTATACCAGCTGATGGCGGCCAGGGTGCCGAGCACCAGCACCCCCTGCGTGAACAACTGGTTGCAGCTACCTAGTACATGCTGACAGAAA
Source organism: Pseudobacter sp. (assembly GCF_051955275.1). Taxonomy (NCBI): domain Bacteria; kingdom Pseudomonadati; phylum Bacteroidota; class Chitinophagia; order Chitinophagales; family Chitinophagaceae; genus Pseudobacter; species Pseudobacter sp. The sequence continues at coordinate 22,371 of NZ_JBQCGW010000272.1, forward strand.
TCGATAGGGGAATGGCTGATCCGCCGCATGAGACCGGCTGTATCCGGCCGGCTGTACCGGGTAAATGGACCGCTCAGAAATTCCTGCAAATGTGCTCCGCTGATCCGGGTGGCCACCTTCCCCGTAAACCGGCTTTGGCTACGGTATACCAGGAATCCGGCCAGTGCTTTCACACTGAATATCAGCAACACCAGCAGCAATGGCCAGGCTGTACGGGCATCCCACCAGCTGAAATGAAGGAAGTGAATACCGGTAGCATTGGCATAGAGATCAACCAGGGCCAGCAGCAATGCCAGGGCGGCAATATCCAGCAGGCTGATACATAGATCAGCCAGTAACAGCAATAGCCATTGCCTTTGCTCGCGCGGCTGCAGCAGCCGGATGATATGACGGACCGGTAACAACTGTTTGCCCACCGATACGAAAGAGCGGATTTTTTAGTTGCCTTCAGTTTTTTCATTATCTTCACCCGTAGTTGCTAAAACGATTTAGTTAGCAGGTTTCATACAAATTCTCATGAATACAGATCTGATCGCCGGAGTAGATATCGGCGGAACACATATCACAGCCGCACTCGTGAACATTCAGTCCGGTACCCTTGTCCCTGGTTCCATGATCAGAAAGGCTGTGCAGTCGCAGGAAGAAGCCGCGCGTGTGATCGATACCTGGGCATCCGCCATCGAAGGCGCCTGGGGCACTCACCATATACCGCTGCCCCGGCGAAAGATAGGTATTGCCATGCCCGGCCCGGTTGATTATGAAACCGGGATCTGCTACATCAAAGACCAGGGCAAATACGATCAGCTGTATGGCCTGAATCTCAAAGAATTGCTGGCTGCCCGCCTGGGTATCCAGCCTGCAGATATACGCATGATGAACGATGCGCAGTGTTTTCTCAGCGGTGAGATCACCGGTGGCGCAATCCGTGGCAGCAAAAGTGCACTGGGCCTCACGCTTGGCACTGGCCTCGGCTCTGCCTGGTATCACCAGAACAAAGTGGTGGATGCCGATCTCTGGCGTATGCCCTTCAAAGGCCTCATTGCAGAAGATCTGCTGGCATCCCGATGGTTCGTTCAACGGTACGCGTTACAGTCGGGCCATGAACTGCCGCACACAAAAGCCCTGGTAGAGCGGATCCCGCAGGATCCATCCATTACGGAGATCTTCCAGGAATTCGCCCTTCAGATGGCCGATTTTATTGAAGAAGTATTGCCTTCGCACCCTGCCGAAGTGATTGTGCTGGGCGGTAACATCGCGAAGAGCCATCCGTACTTTCTGCCGGAACTGGAAAATGCGCTTCAGGACCGCTCTATCGGTATTCCTGTGCGCATCGCGTTGCTGGGAGAAGATGCTCATATTGTGGGCGCTGCCGCCTGCTGGGCCTGATCATATTCCGCTATCTTTACCCTTCTGCCGGGTATTACCAATTCCCAGGTTGAATTTCTACTGTCGTTTCCTGCCACGCATCGGTAACGTTTGCGTAAATAAACCGCCTTCATTCGGTTGAATGTATTGAATAACTGGTTACACTTGCTGAACGAAAGCCGGTATTCTTCACATCACACTATTTAAAAAACACACGGCCCCATGAATCTGTCAAGGCAAACGATTGTTAACATTTCTTCTCCCGAAGTGAACGTTCCGGCACCGTCTTATTTTGACCTGCCCGAAAAAGTATTACAGTTTGGAACAGGCGTGCTCCTGCGCGGCCTGCCTGATTATTTTATAGACAAAGCCAACAAACAGGGGATTTTCAATGGGCGTGTTGTAGTGGTGAAAAGCACCAGGGGAGGGGATTCCGATGCCTTTGCCCAGCAGGATGGCATGTTCACCCTCTGTGTTCGTGGTATCGAAAACGGAGAAACTATCTCGGAAAATATAGTGAATGCCAGCATCAGCCGCATGCTCTCTGCGCGGTTCGACTGGGCCAAAGTACTGGAATGCGCACAGAATCCCGCCATGGAGATCATTGTGAGCAATACTACCGAAGTGGGGATCGAACTGGTACTGGAAGACATCCGCGCCACGCCTCCGGGATCCTTCCCCGGCAAGCTCCTGGCCTTCCTGCTCGCCCGTTACAAAGCGTTCAACGGAAGCGCCGATAAAGGCATGGTAATCATACCTACCGAACTGATCACCGATAATGGCGCCAAACTCAAAAAGATCTGCCAGCAACTGGCTGTGTTCAATGACCTGCCGGCAAACTTCATGACCTGGCTCGATCAGCATAATCATTTCTGCAATTCCCTCGTAGACCGCATCGTGCCTGGCAAACTCCCTGCTGCTGAACAGCAGGAGATGGAAAAAACCACCGGCTACAAGGATTCGCTGATGATCAAATCCGAAGTATACCGTTTATGGGCAATCGAATCCAATTCAGAAAGAGTGAAAAAGATCCTCTCTTTCCGCGAAGCGGATGCAGGTGTTGTAATAGCTCCCGATATCAATGTATTCCGGGAACTGAAGCTCCGCCTGCTTAACGGATCACATACCTTTACCTGCGGACTGTCCTTCCTGGCGGGTTTCAGCACCGTGAAGGAAGCGATGGGTAATCCCGCTTTCAACCAGTTCATCAGCGCGCTGATGTTACAGGAAATAGCACCCGCCATCACTGGCGATAACCTGAGCCTGGAAATGGCGAAGGATTTTGCATTGAAGGTGCTGGACCGCTATCGCAATCCACATATCGATCATCAGTGGATCAGCATCACCATGCAGTATTCATCCAAAATGAAACTGCGAAATATTCCCGTGCTGCTGAAACATTATGAGCGCAACGGGACCGTACCCGAACTGATGGCTGCCGGATTTGCAGCGCACCTGCTGTTCATGCGCTGTACACAGGATAATGATCAGTTGTATTACGGTAACAGCTTCGGCAGGAAATACCTGGTGAATGATGATCATGCCGCATGGTATGCAGAAAAATGGACAAGACTGGAAGCCGCAGACCTGGTGCGTGAAGTATTGAGTGATGCTGCTTTCTGGGATGCTGACCTGGCCAGCCTGCCCGGCTTTGCAGAAGCCGTTACCGGTTACCTGCAGCAATTGCTGGAGCAGGGCGCAGCACCGCTGATAGAAAAATTCCAGTCGGACAGCATGATCGCATAAGCTGCTAAAAAAGGATAGTCTTTGGGTAATTATAAAAGCGGCCCGCCGCTGACAAAGGACTTATTTTGACGGTTAACAAACCCCTGACTGATCTCTGAATCTGCCAGGGCTAAATTTATTGTTATGAAGAATTTTCTCGACGAGCATTTCCTGCTCCGGACCGCTACCGCACAACGATTGTACCATAGTTTCGCAAAAGATATGCCGGTGATCGATTATCACGGCCACCTCCCTCCCCAGCAGATAGCAGAAGATACTCAGTTTGAAAATATCTCACAGGTATGGTTATACGGAGATCACTATAAATGGCGCGCCATGCGTACCAATGGCATAGATGAAAAGTACTGTACCGGCAACGCATCCGATTGGGAGAAATTCCAGAAATGGTCGGAGACCGTTCCCTATACACTCCGTAACCCGCTCTATCACTGGACGCACCTTGAGTTGCAGCGCTACTTCGATGTGAAGGACGTGCTCAATCCTGCCTCCGCCAGAAAAGTGTACGAGGCCTGCAATGCCAAAGTGAATACCCCTGATTTTTCCGTGCGCAACCTGCTCCGTAAAATGGATGTACGCGTGGTGTGCACCACCGACGATCCTGTTGACGATCTCCGTTATCACCAGCAGGTAAAATCTGATGGCTTTGAAATTCCCATCCTGCCCGCCTTCCGTCCGGATGCCGCCATGAATGTGGACAATGCCGCCAACTTCAATAATTATCTCGGCCGCCTGGAACAGGCTGCCAATACCAATATCGGTTCCTTTGAGGATTATCTTGCTGCACTGAAGAAGCGTCATGATTTCTTTGCGGAACAGGGATGTTCCGTGAGTGATCATGGTCTCGAAGAGATCTACGCGGAGGAATATACCGAAGCGGAGCTTCGCCGTATCTTTGATAAGGTGCGCAGTGGCAAAACACTGGAACTGCAGGAGCGCAGGCAATTCAAATCCGCCATGCTGGTGCTCTTTGCAGAGTGGGACTGGGAACGCGGCTGGGTGCAGCAATACCATCTGGGAGCATTGCGCAATAACAATGGCCGTATGTTGCAGCAACTTGGTCCTGATACAGGCTGGGACTCCATCGGGGATTTCTCACAGGCGCGGTCGCTGGCCACCTTCCTTAACAGGCTCGATAAAAACAATAAGCTCACACGCACCATTCTTTATAATCTCAACCCGGCCGACAATGAAATGTTCGCCACCATGATCGGCAATTTCAACGATGGTTCCGTTGCCGGAAAAGTGCAGTGGGGCTCAGGCTGGTGGTTCCTGGATCAGAAAGATGGTATGACAAAACAATTGAATGCATTGAGCAATATGGGACTGCTGAGCCGTTTTGTGGGCATGCTCACGGATTCGCGCAGCTTCCTTTCATTTCCACGCCATGAGTATTTCCGTCGTATATTGTGTGACCTGTTCGGAGAGGAAATTGAGAACGGTGAATTGCCGAATGACCTGGACTGGATCGGCAAAGTGATACAGGATATTTGCTATAACAACGCAAAGAACTATTTCAACTGGCAGTTTGCAGATCAGGCAACACTGGTAGCACAACAGTAATCATCGATCAACCGAAGGAATAACAGATTATGGCGAATTTTTTTGATCTAAGCGGCAAAACCGCACTGGTAACAGGTTGCAACAAAGGCATAGGCAAAGGCATGGCCCTGGGGCTGGCAGAAGCAGGTGCCGATATCATCGGCGTATCCGCCTCACTGGCCCCCGGCAGTGAAATAGAAAAAGAAGTGGGGGCACTCGGCAGGAAATTCTACACGCACAAAGCAAATCTCAGCGACCGCGGGAGTTTGTATGCATTTATCAATGAAGTAAAGGGTGGTTCCGTTCAACCGGATATCCTCATCAACAATGCCGGCACCATCATGCGCAAGCCTGCAGCAGAACATCCGGATGACTACTGGGACACCGTTATGAATATCAACCTGGATGCGCAGTTCATCCTGGCCCGGGAATTCGGAAAAGATATGATACAGCGTGGAAATGGCAAGATCATCTTCACCTGTTCCCTCCTCACTTTCCAGGGCGGCATCAATGTTCCCGGCTATGCAGCCAGCAAAGGTGCATTAGGCAGCCTGGTGAAGGCGCTCGCCAATGAGTGGGCATCAAAAGGAGTGAACGTGAATGGTATTGCCCCCGGTTATATCGCAACAGACAATACGGAAGCTCTCCGCGCAGATGAAGCACGCAGCAAGTCCATCCTGGACCGTATCCCTGCATCACGCTGGGGGGAGCCGGAAGATTTCAAAGGGCCTGCCATCTTCCTGGCCTCCGATGCTGCCAGTTATGTACATGGCACCATCCTTACCGTAGACGGTGGCTGGATGGGTAGATAAAAACGAAAGCGCCAAACAACACAAATAAGAACAATGGAGATCAGATTTCAGAATAGTCCGAAAGAAACCAGTACCATGAACACGCAGCAGCTGCGTGATAATTTCCATGTGCCCGGACTGATGACAGACGACCAGTTACAACTGGTATATTCACATTATGACCGTGTGATCCTGGGAGGCGCAAAGCCCGTGAACAGCAGCATAACCCTGGCCAATCATCCTGAACTGCGTGCGGATTTTTTCCTGGAGCGCAGGGAGATCGGTATCATCAATGTTGGTGGAGAAGGAACAGTAACTGCAGACGGGAAAGAATTCCAGCTTAATAAACTCGATTGTCTCTATCTCGGCAAAGGCACTAAGGACGTGGTTTTTAAGAGTAATGACCCCAGGCAGCCCGCTAACTATTTCCTGCTTTCAGCGCCGGCCCATCACACGTATGAGAACCGTAAGCTGAGCAAGGAAGAAGCATCACCTGTAACACTCGGCGATCAGAGCACCGCCAACCTGCGCACCATCTATAAATACATTCACCTGGATGGCATCAGAAGCTGCCAGCTGGTAATGGGACTGACCGTACTGAATGATGGCAGTGTATGGAATACCATGCCATCGCACACGCATACACGCAGGATGGAAGCCTATTTTTATTTCGATGTGCAGGAACAGCACCGTGTTTTCCATTTCATGGGAGAGCCAACGGAAACACGTCATATGCTGATCGCCAATCATGATGCCATCATCTCTCCGCCCTGGAGCATTCACTCCGGTTGCGGAACCGCCAGCTACTCCTTCATCTGGGGAATGGCGGGGGAAAATTTAGTATTCACCGATATGGACGCAGTGCCAATCAGTGAGCTCAGATAAACCAATGAGATTGTTGCGATATGAATAAGAAAGTAGTTTGTTTCGGAGAACTCCTGTTGCGGTTATCGCCTGCATTGAACAGGCAATGGATCCATGATGCATCCATGCCCGTATTTGTTGGCGGCGCCGAGCTCAATGTAGCTACCGCCCTCGCAAGGTGGAAGGTGCTGGTGGAATACAGCACAGCGCTGCCGGATAATTATCTCACCCGTGAGATCTGTGAACACCTCGAACAACAGCATATCAGTACGCGCCCCGTTCATTTTTCAGGTGAACGGATCGGTACCTATTACCTGCCACAGGGAACCGACCTGAAGAACGGTGGTGTGATCTATGATCGTGCATATTCTTCCTTCGGTATGCTCAGGCCGGGAATGATAGATTGGGACGAAGTACTGAAAGATGCGCGCTGGTTTCATTTCAGCGCTATCAGCCCGGCACTGACTGAACAGGTGGCAGCTGTCTGCCGCGAAGGTGCTGCCGCTGCTGCTGCAAAAGGCATCACGGTGAGCATCGATCTCAATCACAGGGCAAGGCTCTGGCAGTATGGCAAGAAGCCGGATACTATCATGCCTTCACTGGTTGAATACTGTGATGTGGTGATGGGAAATATCTGGGCAGCCAATGCATTGCTCGGCATTCCTGTTGATCCTGAGATCCACCTGCATGGCAGTCAGGAAGATTTCCTGGCGCATGCTTCCCGGACTGCACTTGCTTTGCACAAGCAATATCCCAAAGTAAAAACAGTAGCAAATACTTTCCGCTTTGATCAGGGGGATGGTGGTATCCTTTACTACGCATCGCTGGATACAGGCGGACAACAATATCATTCAACCAGACTGGTGGCCTCAACCATCGTTGACAAGGTGGGAAGTGGCGACTGCTTCATGGCAGGCCTCATTTACGGACTTTATCATGGCCATAATCCACAGGAAGTGATAGAAACCGCAGCTGCTGCGGCTTTCGGGAAGCTCATGGAAAAAGGCGATGCCACCAGACAGGATATGGAAACTATCAAAAAAAGAATCAGTGCTCATGGATAAAAACAAACTGATCAGGAAAACGATCACAGAACAGGGGCTTATCCCTTTGTATTTTCATCCGGACCCTACAACCTGCATCGAAGTGATGAAAGCCTTGTATGCAGGTGGTGTCAGAGTGGTGGAATTCACCAATCGTGGCGCAGCGGCGCAGGATAATTTTGAAGCGATGCTGAAAGTACGTGATAAAGAATGCAAGGACCTCCTGCTCGGCATCGGCACTATCAAAACAAAGAAAGATGCCAAAGCCTTCATGAAGTCCGGTGCTGATTTCATCATCGCTCCGGGCATGATCGAAGAAGTGGCAGAAACGGTGCACAAGGAAGAAATGCTCTGGATCCCTGGTTGTATGACAACCACCGAGATCATCAGGGCTGAACAGGCCGGCGCTTCGCTCATCAAACTCTTTCCCGGCAACCTGCTGGGCCCGGGCTTCATGAGCGCTATCCGCGAACTGTTTCCTGACCTGCTCTTCATGCCAACCGGTGGGGTGGAAGCTGAGAAAGAAAATCTTGCCGCCTGGTTCAGATCCGGCGTCAGCGCCGTAGGCATGGGAAGCAAACTGATCACAAAAACTGTTCTTGAAGAAAAGAAATACGATGAGCTCAGTGCAGCCGCCAGCGTAGCATTGCAACTCATCAAAGAGGTAAGATAAACAGGTATCCTACATCTTTCATTCAACACAACCAAAACCCTGAACGATCATGCAGCAAGTCATAGGAAAATACAGGTGGACCATCTGTACGCTCATTTTCTTTGCCACCACTATCAATTACCTGGACAGACAGGTGATCAGCCTTGTAAAAGGCTACGTAGAGGCGGAATTCAAATGGACTGAAATAGATTATGCCAACCTCACTGTAGCATTTCAGCTTTCCTATGCGATTGCGATGATGTTCATCGGCCGCCTTATCGATAAGCTGGGCACCAGGCTGGGATATGCCGTATCCCTGATCGCCTGGAGTGTTGCGGCTATCGGGCATGGTTTTATCAGCAGCACCGGTGGCTTCTTTGTAGCCCGCGCTGCACTGGGTGTAACCGAAGCCGGAAACTTTCCTGCTGCCATCAAAACCACGGCTGAATGGTTTCCCAAGAAAGAAAGATCACTGGCAACCGGTATCTTCAATTCCGGTTCCAATATCGGAGCTATCATTGCGCCACTTACTGTTCCATTCATTGCAGAAGCACTCAACTGGCGCTGGGCCTTTGTGATCACAGGCGCTGTAGGCCTGATCTGGCTGATCTTCTGGTTCTGGTTATATGAAGTACCCGCACGCAGCAAACGTTTGAAAAAACCTGAGTTCGATTATATCCACAGTGATGAGGATGAAAAAGCTGAAGAAAATGCAGCCAGTACCAGCAAGAAAATATCCTGGGGCCAGTTGCTGGGTTATCGCCAGACATGGGCTTTTGCACTCGGTAAATTCATGACCGATGGCATCTGGTGGTTCTATCTTTTCTGGTTGCCCGACTTCCTCAAAAAACAATACAGTCTTACTACTACAGATATTGCAGTACCCGTGGCCATCGTGTATACAATCGCTGCTTTCGGCAGCATCTTCGGAGGCTGGGTTCCGGGCAATCTCATCAAGAAAAACTGGCCCGTATTCAAAGCCAGGAAAACTTCCATGTTCATTTATGCACTTTTTGTATTGCCGGTAATGGGAGCACAGTTTTTCGGTTCCTTCGGTATGTGGTATGCGGTGCTGATCATTGGTCTGGCAGCTGCTGCCCACCAGGCATGGAGTGCGAATATCTTCACCACTGTTTCAGATATGTTCCCCAAGAGAGCGGTGGCCAGTATCACAGGGATTGGCGGTATGGCGGGTGGCCTTGGCGGTATCCTTATTGCCAAAAGCGCCGGTTACCTGTTTGAGTATTACAAAGGACAGGGCGATATCACGGTAGGTTATATGATCATGTTCGTGATCTGCGGCCTGGCGTATCTTACAGCATGGCTGGTAATGCACCTGCTGGTTCCGAAAATGAAGCGAGCAGTGCTATAAAACTGGAATAGCGGCTGCCTGTCTGCCCGGCGCGTATGCGGCTCAGCGTTACCTGTGTTATGCCCAGGTATGATGCAATATAACCGAGCTGCACACGCCTGATCAGTTGCGGATTCTGCTCCAGGAGTTGCTGGTAACGGACTGCAGCGGGGAGGCTCTGCTGTATCATGAAATCCCTTTCTGTTCTGATCAGCTCGTATTCTGCAAGTTTGCGCCCCCAGTTGGCAATATCTATATTCGTAGAGAAGAGATGTTGCAGGTTGTCCTGCGAAATAGTATAGAGGATGGAATCTTCCAGCAGTTCCACTGTTTCGTAGCCCGGCTTATTGGCAACATAACTGTAATAACTGATGGCTATATCCCCTTCAGTGCCGAACCAGAATGTGATCTCCTTATTATCCCTTACGGAAAATGCGCGCGCAATGCCACGCTCTATCAGGTAGAGCTGTGTGCCTGTTCTTCCTTCCCTGAATAAATGGTAACCCTTTGGAAGGCTCACCTGTTCCAGATGGGAGAGGAGCAATTCCAATGCTTCCGCTGAAAGCGGGTAAAGCGATTGTATCTTTTTCAGTACGTTGTTCACGGGCTGCAAGATACGCAACGGGCATTAAAACGGTCTTAACAATGACCGAGCAGCCAGTAGAAAAAGATAAAGAGTAAAATGGTGCCAACGCAGCCGCCGCCCCATTTCCAGGCGCCGTAACCTGCCAGTAAAGTCCTGAGCCAGTTTTGCATAACAGTTGATTTTATGATGAACTTAACATGAGTCTCAAAAAAATCGTGCCATTGCAAAACGGGCCCGGACCCTGTATTTACGACTTCATTGCTTCCATTTCATCGGCACTTGGCCCGTAACTGCCTGGGATCGGTACATTCAGCAGGCGAAGAAACACGCCTAACTGCGCACGGTGGTGAATGGTCTGGCAAAGGCTCATATGGATCACTTCGCCCCTGGTGCGTGCACTGATAATATGCGCGCCACTGCGAAGGGTCCAGGTTGGTAAAAGGTCCGCATCACTTGCTTTTTCCAACTCACTCTGTCCTTTCGCAAGGCTCAGATCAAAGAAGTCAAGCAGGTCCTGCGTGTTGTTCACGGCCGGATATGTATAGGGATTATTTTCAAAATCCAGTTCACTGGTAGCGAGCGCCATCTGAGTCCATCCGGGCAATTCCGCCACATGGGTAGCCAGGCGTTTCAGCGTCATACTCCTGGGGTGCGGTTGCCAGTCGAATTTGTCCACGGGCACAAGAGCCAGGAATTTACGGGTGGTTTCGGCTTCATTGTTGAGTTCTGCGAGGAGTGTCTTTGCGTTGTACATGGTGTTTGTTTTATGAATACAAACCTACCGTCGCAGAGTGACAGCCTTATGTCAGCAGCCTCCGGAATTATTTAAAATATTTTTTACCAACCGATCCCATAGTCCTCTCCATGGTTTGAACTGCCTCCCCAGAATGAGCCATGCTTCCAGTCGAACCAGATGGCATTGACAGGTCCACTGGTCCTGTCATCAAAGCTCAGCGTATATCCCATTTTCTTCAGTGCTTCACGCACAGGTTCGGGAGTGGTATTCTTCAGCAAAAGATGACCCGGACGGGGCGCCCTTTCTTTTTCGGATGTGCCGCCCAGTGAGAGCCAGAGCTGGTTGCTGTTGATATTGGCTGCTTCTGCAGCCTGCTGCACTGTCATGCCGAACTCCACCATATTCAGGAAGAACTGCAGCAGGTTCTGGTCCTGCGTATCCCCGCCCTGTACGGCAAAAGAAAGAAATGGCTTACCATCCTTCAGTGCCAGCGTGGGCGTGAGCGTTACGCGCGGACGCTTGCCGGGCTCCACCACATTGAAGGGATTGAGTTCAGGATTGGTAACAAAACTCTGCATGCGCTGGCTCATACCTACGCCGGTTTTCCCGGCAATGCAGGCGGGAATCCAGCCTCCGCTGGGCGTGATGCTTACCACCCAGCCGCTCTCGTCCGCCGCTTCCACACTGGTGGTGCCGCGCCAGAGACGATCCTGGTATATAGAATCTTGGTTATAACGGCCAGGGATATACGCATTGCTGTTCCTTACATCATGCGATGGAACAAACTGTGGGTTGGAGCGGCTGGAAGTATCAATCAACAGCCCTCTTTTTTTCAGCAGTTCCAGGTAAGGATTGCTTTTACCTTCAAATGGGTAGGGGTCGCCCGGTCCTGCCATGGCATCATTTTTATCAGCACTGATCAGTTTGGCGCGTTGTTGGGCATATGCTTTGGAAAGCAGGCCCTGCATGGGTTCTGCGGGAGGGAAGTAAGGATCGCCGTAATAAAAATCACGGTCGGCAAAGGCCAGGTTCATTGCCTGGTACACTGTATGGATATACGCTGCTGAATTATATCCCATGGCTTTCAGGTTGAAGTTTTCCAGGATGTTCAGGCTTTGCAGCATCATGGGGCCCTGCGTCCACTGGGAGAGTTTGTATACTTCAATTCCTTTATAATTGGTATGCATTGGTTCCTCTACGTGGATCTTATAGGTAGAAAGGTCCTGCAACGTAATGAGACCGCCCTGCTCCTGGCATCCTCTCACAAATTCTTTGGCGATATCACCTTTATAAAAGCGGTCGGCAGCGGCGTAGATGGCTTCTTTCCGGCTCTTCTTTTGTTTGAGGGCCTGCTGTTCGGCCTCCACCATTTTCTCCAGGGTTGCTAACAGGTCTTTCTGAACGAAGATCTCCCCGGCTTCCGGCGCTTCGCGTTTTTCGCCGGGATGCGTGAGGAAGACTGCTTTGGAGTAAGGCCACTCTTTGATCCGGGCTTTACCACGCTCGATGCTGTTGGCTGTTTGTGCTTCTATGGGGTAACCGGCAGCCAGTTGCATGGCAGGCGCCAGTACTTCTTTTAATGAAAGGGTGCCGTATTCCGCCAGCATATGGCATAGACCGGCAGGGGTGCCTGGTGTAACAGCAGCCTGTGGGCCGAATTCGGGAGGGAAGTCCAGTCCCTGTCCTTTGAAATGAGCAGCAGTGGCACCCGTGGGAGCTACGCCCAGCGCATTGATGCCGATCACTTTCTTTGTTTGGGGATTGTAGATGAGCGCCTGTGTTTCTCCACCCCAACTGAGCACATCCCACATGGTGCAGGTGGCGGCCAGCATAGCGCAGGCTGCATCAACGGCATTGCCGCCTTTCTGGAAAGTGATACTTCCGGCAGTGGCGGCCAGTGGTTTGCCCGTAATGGCCATCCAGTGTTTACCGTGTAATGGAGGTTTCTGGGTTTGTTGTGCAGCTATAGTTAAAGTGGCGGCTGTCAGGCAGCCGGCTAACAGTAGACGTTTCATGTATGGTAAGATACCAAAAAAACGTCCGTCTTGTGCTATCAGGCGCCCAATTTACGAAGGGCGTCCTTACTCAGCTGGAACCATTCGCGGTTGTCGTTCTTTTCACGGCTGCTCAGGTGGGTGGATTCTTCCAGGATCTGCCTGAACTGACTGATGGCCTCCTCTTTGCGTTCCGCTTTTTCCAGGAAGATACCGTAATTGTAGCGGGCTTCGTAATTGGCGAACTGTCCGTTCATGAGCCTGAATTCCTTTTCAGCCTTTGCTTCATCTCCGGTATAAGCAAGGCTGAGGGCATAGAGCAGGTGCACACGTGAGCGGCTGAACTGCGGCAGGGTGGTTAGTTGTGAAGCGGTTTTCACAACAGCTTCGTAGCGCTGCTGCGCAAAATAAGCGATGGCCAGCTGACCACGCACGTGTTCGTTCTCGGTGAAAGCGCCGGTAAGGCTTTGCTCATAGAGCTGAATGGCTTTGCCGGTTTGTTTATTGGCCAGGTAGGCGTCAGCCAGTTCAATACGGTTATTGAAGGTATCGGAGAAGCGAAGCCTTTCTTCCAGTTTGGCAATGCGCCCGCCGGGATTGATGGCGTTGGAGAGATGGGTGAGATTGGATTGTACGTTCTGTACTTCACGCCTGCTGAACATTTCAGTGAAGATGTAAATGAGTGCGCCTACCACTGGCAGGAACACTATCAGCCAGATCCATTTCTGGTGGGTGTTACGTCTGAGGGCATGCAGCACACAGATAACCTGTAATCCGACAGCGATGTAATAATAATTAGATAACATGGTGTGCAGGGTTGATGATCCTATCGGACGCAAAGAAAGAAAGTTTCCGGCAAATAGCAAATTGCGCTGCACCAATAAAACAATCCCCGCTCCAGGAATGGAGCGGGGGTATAATCGACCCTATTCCTTATATCATTATTACATTATTATTCTCCTAACCAGCGTTTGAATTCAGACACTTTATCCCTGCTCACGATGATCTCTTTTTCAAACGGTGTGTTCAGTACCAGTTTTACCCTGCCTCCGAAATAAGAATACATTTCACGGATATCATCAAATGCCACGATGGTGGCGCGGTTCACACGGAAGAAACGGTCCGGATCGAGCAGTGTCTGCGTGAGCGTTTCAATGGAATGATGCAGGATGTATTTCCTGTTGTCTTTTGTTTTGAGAAAGTTCAACCGCCCTTCTGCAAAAAAGATTGCGATCTCGTCTGTCCGGATTGACAGCAGCTTCTCCCTTGTCTTCACCAGGAAACGCGGCTGGTACTGCGTGGCAGTTCCAAAAGTGCGTGTGGGTACAGCGGGCTGTTCGGCTGTATCATTCAGGCTGAGTATCGATTTGGCGAGCTGTACATGCTGAAGTTTTACCGGCAGTGCATCCTGTTGCTGGAATTTACGCAGACTCGTATGCTTGAATGAATTAGTGAACAGGAGTGGACTGCTAAGATGGCCTTCCTGCAGATAACGCAATGCACGGTTATTCAGTTGCAGTATATCCACCAGCAGCAAGTCCGGCTCACTGTTCACTTTCAGATAACGTACGAAATCAAAAAAATCAGTGAAGTGATCAACACTTTCTGGCCGCTCTTTCGATTGCAGCATGTCTTCGCGCAGGCGACTGGCGATCTTTTCTTCTTCTTCTATGATTACGACTTTCATAATTTAATTGTGTTCCTATGACAATACAAAATTAGTTTTCTGCATTCCTGCAGAAATAGCATAATCATGCTAACTAGTGAATACGCGGCAGCGGGGCGAGTGGGAGGGCTGCTATCGAAACCGGAGAAGTGAAAAAGCACAACCGGTTGGTCTCCTGATTTGGCTGGCTCGTAAGATTTTTGGGAGTATCCACCCGTATATCCTTTTCCGGGAACTGTGATGGGTGTAGTTTTCAGTTACAAATCCCAAATCCCTATGACCCAAAAACTACTTTACCTGCACATTGCTTTCAATAAGCCTCTCTCCATTCTACCTGTATCCATCCTTACACTGATCGTGCTAATTTATTGTTTCAAGTAATGCTACCTGAATGAAAGAAGTATTAACCGAGACTTATTCTTCGGCCAGCCTTCGCTATCAGCAAAGGTTCCTGGTGAAGAACAAGCAGAAGCTAGTGTCGATCCGTGTTTCAGAAGTGTCTTTGTTTTATGCTGAAGGAAGGATCAATTTCATGAAAACCACGGACAATAAGAAATTCATGATCGCGCAAACGATGGAATCGCTGATGACCTCACTGGACCCTGCGGATTTCTATCGTGTTAACAGGTCAACCATCATTGCATTCGATGCCATCAAGGATATGTATGCCTACTTTGGTGGCAGGGTAAAAATAACCCTCCAGATCCCGCTGGATAAAGAGATCATCGTGAGCAAAGACAAGGTCAGCGGTTTCAAGAAATGGCTGGGTGAATAGTTCAGGCAACCCCTAAATCCATACATATGAGAACTTTTATTGCTTACGCAATCCTGCTGCTGGTATATTCCAGCGGTAAAGGCCAGGATATTATCCGGGATATAACGTTTAACAACGACCGGAATACAGCCAATGCAGTGGTAAGATGTATTGCCGTGCAGGCCGACCAGAAAGTGGTCTTCTTCGGCAACTTCTCCTTCTATAATGGTGTCTGGAAACCTTACGGTACCCGTGTACTCAAGAACGGAGAGATCGATCCTGATTTTCAGGTGCTGAATATGGATGGAAGGGCCGATGTGGTGGTTGTTCAACCCTGGGACCAGAAGATCCTCATCGGTGGCGGCTTCACTACTATCAATGGCGTCAGCCGCAGAGGAGTGGCCAGGTTGCATACAGACGGGTCACTCGATCTCAGCTTCAACCCCGGCACTGGCATCGACGGTTCCTATGGAGGCGACATGCGCGTATGGGACCTGGTAGTGAAAGACGCTCCTGTGCCCGCTGACAGGCGGATCATCATCGGTGGACAATTCGAGACTTATAATGGTGTTCATATCGGCACAAAAGGCGGCGTGGTGCAGCTCTTCGAGAATGGCACACGTGATGCCAGTTACAATCCCCTGGTGGAAGATGGAGCTGTATACGCGCTGTGCCTCGACAGTAGCAATAAACTCCTGGTAGGCGGTGAGTTCTGGAAGGTAGGCGGATCATTCAAGCTCCGTATCGCACGCCTCAATGAAAATGGTACGCTCGATAATACATTCAGCAGTGGAACCGGTTTCGCAGGCCCTTTCGCTTCAGTGACTTCTATCGGACTGATGCCTGACAACAGAATTGTTATCGGAGGCTACTTCCAGCAATTCAATAGTATCACACGCCGTGGGCTGGCGCGGCTGAACGCTGATGGTTCCCTCGATCCAACTTTCAATACCGGCGATGGATTTCAGAACGGAACATCCGTACATGATTTCGCAACTGAAGTACGCACCGTTCTGCCAATGGCAGATGGTTCAGTGATAGTGGGTGGAAACTTCACAACTTTTAACGGAATACCCTGCGGAAATATCATCCGCCTGAAACCGGATGGAACGCTCGACACAGGGCCGGCATTCGGAACAGGATTCAATGAATGGGTGATGGACCTGAAACTGCAGGCTTACCTGCCCGGTGAAGCACGCATCCTGGCCGGTGGCTTCTTCAACACCTACCGGTCAACGGCACAGGGTTCCCTGATGAGAATGTGGACACCCATTTCACTGGCGGTGGGGCCGCCCAAAACGCCTGTTACCAGGCCGGGTGCAAAAAATGAACATATTTCTTTTGCAGTATTCCCCAATCCATATAAAGAAAAGATCACTATCAGAAGTCTGAAATCTAAAGCAATGAGTTGTACCGTTCAGCTTTTCAATGCAGAAGGTAAACTACTGCTTACCCGCCCGATGGTGGCAGGCACAGGTAATGATGTTCAAATTGATATTCCCGTCAGTGCAAGAAAGAACACAGTGCTTCGTATTGTGGATGCAGAAGGGAAAACTCAGTACAGTACGTATTTAATCTCTCTCCAATAACCGTCCCCGTTCCTCCCACCGCCGTTTCCACGTTGTGGTGGCTCGTTTAAGGTACAGAGGGCATACCTGGGTGTATGCCCTCTTCTCTTTCATCAATGGGTTTCCGCGTATTGCTTGAAATTGTCAAGGATCCCCTGCCAGCCTGCACGCTGCATATCCTCAGCGTTTATATTCTCCGCTTCAAAAACTTCCGTCAGTTTTACCGAATTACCTTCCTGCTCAAAAGTCACCTGCACTTTCCTGCCATCTGCAATGGTGTATTCAATCAGTTTGTTCTCTGTCACAGCTGTATAAGTGCCTTCAAAATCAAAACCCATGCTGCCGTCTTTAGCTTCCATGCGGTGCTTGAACGTACCACCTGCACGGAGATCGTTCTCGGATGTTGGCGTATGCCAGTCGGGGTGACCTGAGTTCCATTCAGTGATTGCTTTGGGATCATTGAAGAGCCTCCATACTTTTTCAATGCCAGCATTGATGATGGCTGATACTGTGATGGCGTTTCTGCTGATGGTTTCCATATCTTATTTTTTAAGGTTTTTATTGTTTGTGATTGTGATACAAACTTAGCGCGGTAATTGGGAACTCACCGAGTGTGATCGCGACTTTCATGAGGCGTTTTTGCGGCAAGACCGTTGATGGCTGGTTTTTTGGTTTACATTTAATCATCACATAAAACAACAACAATGCGTAAACTCACTGTTTTCAACTTCACAACTCTGAATGGATTTTATAAAGGACCGGAGGAAGATATCAGCTGGAATCAACACGGCCCGCAGGAAAATGAACATGCCGAGAATGGTTTGCAATCAGGCAATATCCTGCTTTTCGGAAGACGTACCTATGATATGATGGCGGGCTTCTGGCCTACAGATCAGGCCCGCGCCATGATGCCTTCGGTAGCGGAGGGCATGAACAAAGCGGAGAAACTGGTGGTATCCCATAGCCTTACCCACCCCTCCTGGAACAATTCCCGCGTGCTCAGCGGAAACCTGGAAAAGAATATCCGGGAACTGAAGCAAAGCGCCGGAAAGGATATCACTATCCTGGGCAGCGGCAGCATAGTGGCGCAGCTCACCGATCTGGGGCTGATAGACGGCTACCAAATCATGATCAACCCGGTGGCGCTGGGAGCCGGTACAACCCTTTTCCAGGGCATCAAAAGGCCGCTGAACCTGAAACTGGTCAACTCTTCCGTTCTCAGCAACGGCATACTGGTACTGGATTATGAACCGGTTTAAAAACCGGACTCTTCACCGTTAATTTATTTTTATATATTTATACCCGTTGACGCTTGCGCCAAACCTTTCCCTAACGCACAAATTGTTTTCCCGATTTCGACTGAAATCGATTTCCTTACTTGCTAAACTTGCAGGAAGAAATGAACCAGGAATCAACGGAACCATTGGCTGACGCAAGACGTTGGGAGCTTTTCCTCCAGGGGGATGAGCGTGCATTTGAGCAGCTATACCATCAGTATTACCATTTATTGTTCAATTATGGCTATCGCCTGAGTGCAGACAAAGAGCTGATCCGGGAGGGTATCCAGCATTTGTTTGTGAAACTGTGGACCAACCGTGGAGGGTTGTCCGCCACTCCGCACGTAAAACAATACCTCTTCAAGGCTTTCCGTCATCATATGCTGTCCCTGCTGGAGCAACACCGGAGAGAAACCTTCGTTCCTGAGGACGAAGTGAGCCTGGTGCAGGATTCCCGCGAGGAAAAGATCATCCGCCTGGAAACCGCCTGGCAGAACTCCCGCAAAGTGCAGGAAATGCTCTCCACTCTCACCCCCAGGCAGAAGGAGGCCATCCACCTCCGTTTCTTCGGTAATCTCTCCTATGAAGAGATTGCATCCGTAATGGATATGCAGGTGGGCGGTACTTACAAACTCATCTACCGCGCACTGGAAAGGCTGCGCGAAAGCACCCCCATCTTCTTCATGATCGGCTGCTGGATAGGCCTGTAAAAATTCTTTTTAATTTTTTGGGATAAAATCTGCCAATCCACTGTATTATTAAAAGAGGACCTTATTCGCGAATCATTATGAGTATGTCTGATCAGCAATATGCAAACTGGGGTGTGGCCGAATTTGTGGCGGATCCTGCCTTTCAGGAATGGATCAGTGGCACTGCAAACTCCGGAAAGCTGGAAGCGCACTGGCTTAAAGTTCAGGCGTGTTATCCTGAGCTTACCACGGTTATGCAGGAGGCTGCCCGCATGGTCCGGGAACTGCGCGCGCAAACGCCTGTGCAGGATGAAGAAGGGGAAATGCTGGTCTGGCAGGCCATTCAACGGGAAACCGGTCTGGGTAAACCAACTGCCATTACCCGGAAACTGGTGCGCTGGCCCGCAGTAGCGGCAGTGGCAGGTATCATACTGGTGCTGGGAATCGTTGCCCACGTGCTCTGGCTTCATCCCTCCAAAGAAGTGATGGAAACCACCGACAACCGCGGCGCTTTCAAGCTCATCAACCTGCCCGACTCCTCCAAAGTGATGCTGGGCGCCAATTCCAATATCAGGTATCCTGAAAAATGGAACCGGAAGAACCCACGCGAAGTATGGCTCAAAGGAGATGCACATTTTGAAGTGAAACACTTCAATCAGAATGAGTCCGCTGTTGCAGAAAATGAAAAATTCCTGGTGCATGTAAATGACCAGGTGGAAATAGAAGTGCTGGGAACCGTCTTCAATGTATGGAACCGCAATGGAAAAACAGAAGTGGAACTGGAATCAGGAAAGGTGAAACTGCATATGAAGGGAACCGATCAGCAACTGGTGCTGAAACCCGGAGAAGTAGCTACCATCAACGGCTCAAAGCTGCAACTCAACCAGGAAAGATCTGACCTGGTACTGCAGGGCCCTGACCACGACAAGCTTTTTAATCTGAACAACACATCGGTTGCAGAAATCATCACGTTGATCACCCGGACCTATGGAAAGAAAGTGATAGTGGAAGATTCCAACCTGCTTTCCAGAAAGATCGATGGCGTATTGCCTCTTTGCCATGAAAAAGACCTGTTGTTTGCACTCTCGGGGATCCTCGATATCCGCGTAAGGCAGGCAGATGCCCATACCTGGGTATTTAGTACGGCTGAATAAACCCAATATATCAAACAGCTATGCATGCGTAGAAAACTAATTTTTCTGCTGGTACTCCTGTGCGGGGTAGTGGCAGGCTTTGCACAGACATCAGACAAATCACTCAAAGAAGCCCTGGACCTGTTGACGAAAGAAAAAAAGACCCGCTTCATTTTCGAGCGGACAGTAGTAGAAGGGCTTCGTGTGAAGTACAACTGGAGCGAAGTAAAAGACAAAAAAGCACAGGATGTGCTCAATGAATTATTATCCCAGGTTGGATTGTATTCATTGTCTGTAGGCAACAATTATTTTGCGATCAAGAAATCCAAAAAGCCTGCGGAGAATGAAAGTACTAACCCTGCAGCTACTAAAATCCTTATCGGCGTCAGGCAGGATTCCGCCAGGATGGCCGTCACCAAAGGCGCTACCATCCTCAGTGGAGTGGTAAGGGAAAGAGATACCCGCAAGCCCGTGGAAGGGGCTACCATACAGGTTTTGCCTTACGGGCTTTATGCCATTACAGACAAGAACGGGATGTTCTCTATCAAAGAAACACCTGTAGCCCGGTTACGTATATCCGTTAGTGGTTTAAGTATGATCCCGGAAGACCGGGATATCAACCTGGAAAACTATAATGAGCGTTTTCAGGCTTTCAATCTTACCACCCATGCCCTTGGCCTCAAGGAAGTAGTGGTGGTGGCCAAAGAGAACAAATACGGTTCTACTTCCTCCACCATTTCAAGAACAGCCATCGAACACTTGCAGGCTACCAGCATCTCTGATGTACTGCAGCTCCTGCCCGGTGGTCTCGCAAACAACCCCAACCTGAATGATGTGAACAGAGTGAGCATCCGCCAGGTGAATCCCAGCCTGCTCGGAAGTTTGGGAACCTCCATCATGGTGAATGGTTCCCCGTTCTCCAACAATGCCAATATGCAGGTGTCAAATACCAGCACGGGTGGCGCCAATGCGGGCTTTGCCACATCCAGCGGTGGTGGCGCTGACCTCCGCCAGTTCTCTGCAGATAATATAGAATCCATTGAAGTGATCCGTGGTGTTCCTTCTGCCGAGTACGGTGATCTTACTTCCGGAGCACTGCTCATCAAAACAAAAGCAGGCGTTGAGCCGCTAAAGCTCACAGCCCGCGTGAATCCTCGCATTACCCAGTTCTACGGAAGCAAGGGGTTTGCAGTGGATAAGAAAGGCGGTGCATTGCGCGCAGATCTTGATTATACACGCTCTTTCAATGATCAGCGTTTTGAATACCAGGGCTATCACAGGATCACAGCCGGATTGATGCACACAAAAAAGTTTGGCACCCGCAAGCCTTTTACCACCACCACCGGTTTCACTTACTCCATGAACCTGGATGAGCAGAAGCTAGACCCCGATGATAAACGCTACCAGATTGTTACCAAAGCACAGGATTACAATTATCGCTTCAATTCAAATGGAAAATGGGAGCTCGGAAAGAAGTTCGCACGCCAGCTTGAATACAATGTGAGTGTGAATTATGCGGAACAGAAAGGCTTCCAGCAGGAACTGTACAGCGGTGCTATCTACCCGCTTTCCTATGCCATGGAGAACGTTACACTGGAAGGACAGTTCGTTCCGTCTGAATATCTTTCAAAGGTTTGGATCGATGGAAAACCTCTTAACATTTTTGCCAAGATCACCAATAGTTTCATTCATCGCGGCAACTGGCTTACCCATCGCGTGCTGATGGGAGCAGAATGGAAAACGGATAAGAATACAGGCGCCGGTAAAACCTACGACCTTAGCAAGCCTCCGCGTATGCAGAGTGGAAACGGCTCCAGGCCACGCTCTTACAGTGATATCCCTGCACTCAATCAATTGAGCTTTTTTGCGGAAGATCTGATGCTGGCCAATGTATTCGGTAAGCGCATGAGCCTGCAGGCCGGTATCCGTTTCGATAATATCCAACCCGATGGTATCTGGACCAGCAAGAAGAATACTGTAGCGGCGCCTCGACTGAACTGGAGTTACGAAATACTGCCCGGCTTCAACATGCGCGCAGGATGGGGCATCACGGCCAAAGCACCATCACTGCTTTATCTCTATCCGCAGAACGCTTACTTCGATCTTATCAACTACAACAGGTATTCATCAGTGCCCAACGAATCACTGGTATACATCACAACCCGTGTATTCAATACGGAGAACGATAATCTGAAAGTGATGAAGACCAATAAAAAAGAACTTGGGTTCGACTGGAATATCGATAAGAAGAAACGCCTTACTGTTACTGCCTATCATGAGAAGACCACCAACGGTTATGCCTTTGCCAATTCTTTCAACAGCGTGAAGATCGTACCACTGGAACTGTACAAGGCCATTTCATTGCCTCCCGGTCAGAAGCCGGTGGTGAATACCAATACAGACAGCTTCGTGAATTTTGTGGCGGACTACAATATGCCACTAAACTTCATCGATGTAACCAACAGGGGCATCGAGTTTGATCTGGATATGGGCCGTTTTGATGCCATCCGGACAACATTCGTACTGAATGGCGCTATCATGCAAACAGAGTCTGCCACTACGGATTACACCATCAGCAAGAGACAGAATGCAGGTCAGGACCCTGACCGTATCGCTGTATTTGATAAAGGACGTGGCAAGAAAGAAGAACGCTTCAGCAGCACTTTGCGTATCATCCATAATATCCCGGAATTCAGGCTGGTGATCTCACTGGCTGCTCAAACCATCTGGTGGCAGAAGGAAAGGAATATCGGAGTGGATAGCGTTGCCATCGGTTATATCGCAAGGGCTACCGGTCAGTTCAGCATGTTGTCGAAAGGAGAGCGTGATGCCCTGGCTGCCGCGCCCAATACGCCTGCCAGAAGAGAGCTGGTGGAAAATTACAACCCGGAATATTTCAAACAGGAAAAGTGGAACCCGCTCTGGTTGTTCAACCTGCGCGTGTCGAAAGACATCGGTAAGGGCATGAGTTTCGCTTTCTTCGCCAACAACGTTTTCAGCCATCAGCCGCTGGAAAGGAGTGCGAGATATTCCACCCAGTATGAGAGAAGGAATATCGACCTGTTCTTCGGAACCGAAGTGATCTTCAAATTCTAATCATTCAAAAGAACAAGCATGAAATCGATCCATCTTTTATATATCATAGCAGGAATAGTGCTGCTGGCCGGTTGCCGCAAAGGATACCAGGAATTGCAGCAGCTGCCTACAGTCATCAAAACTGTTTACCCCGCGCATTTCCTCAAACAGGAGGCAGGTAATGTTGACCTCACCATCATCAATATCAATACCGGGCAGGAATTCAAGATACAGACAGATGCACTGGGTAGAGTTAATGTACCAGGCCTCATCAATGGAGAATATAATGTTCACGGGTTTAAAATGATCTCTCCGGAGGAAGCTTTTGAGCTCACTAAAGTAGCTGACGCATTCCCGGTGAATGGAACAGCCAGGATCATCGTGAATGCGGAGAATGGTGAAACAGTGATCCGGATGATCGGCAGCAATGCAAAGCCACTCCTGTTCAAAGAGATCTATTACACCGGGTCCCGTACTCCCAGCAACGGTACTTATTTCTCCGATCAGTACTATGAGATCTATAATAATACAGATTCCGTGATGTACGCAGACGGGCTGTGTATTGGTAATACCGGAGGTGCCCCCGGCAATACACCTACTGCAAGGACCTGGGGCTTCCGGGATGAAACCGGCTACGTGTATATGCAGAATGTATGGATGATCCCGGGTAGCGGTCATGATCACCCGATACCTCCCGGAACTTCCATCATCATTGCACAGGATGGCATCGATCATAAAACAGACCCTCTCGGAAATCCTGCTTCACCAGTTAACCTCGGGTTAGGCATTGCCAACTGGGAGAGCTATGTGCCACGTGCGGATAACCGGGATCTCGATTCCGATGTCCCCAACCTGCAGTCCGTTTATCTCGGCAGTGTCGGGTTCGACTGGCTTACCTCCGTGTTCGGTCCGGGTATGGTGATCTTCAGGCATAAAGATGTGGCTAACCTCCCGCTCTTCACGGAACCTGGTTCCACCAGCACTGCGCAGTTTATGCAGGTGCCGGTTGACAGTGTGTTCGATGCAGTGGACTGCCTGGCCAATCCCACTGCCATCAATTTCAAAAGAATTCCTGCCAGCATCGATGCAGGCTTCAACAATTGCACCGGAACTTATACGGGAGAGGCGCTCCGCCGCAAGGTGGCACGCGTGGAAAACGGACGAAGGGTGCTGCAGGACCTCAATAACTCCACCGTAGATTTTGAAATGGTTAAACCTCCAGTTGTTAGATGGTAAGCCACCCTAAAACCAATTTTATGTTGAAACGAATCATATACCTGCTCCCCATAGTTTTTGGTACCGCCGTTCAGGCACAGGATACCCTGAGCACTATCAGCGGTAAACTGCAGCTGGCACCCATCCGCAACCCCTGGATCAGCACGCAGAACGCTGCCGGCCTTTCCGTACTGCCGGCTACCTCACTTGGTCAGACCGCACTGGGAGTGAACATTGAAAGCGGGGATCTCAGAAGACCGCAACAACCTTACACCGGCCGCAGCCTCAACTTCCTCTCGGAAAGATACCAGCCACTGGGTAATGCGTCCTTTTATGGGAAATTTTCCTTCCAGCAAAGATGGGATGATGATATCCGCTGGTCTGCCGTGCTGGACCCATACCGCCGCAACCCTTATATCATTGCAGACTCTATGGGGGGCGACTGGAAAAAACAATTGTATGACCTGGAACTCAAGGCCAGCACACCCGTGAATGAGAGCCGTTCCATTCTGATTGGAGCAGGCGTCCGCTACAAAGTTGGCACAGGCGCCAGGCAGAACGATCCCAGGCCCCTGACTTATACGAATGATATCACCCTCAATCCGTCTTTAGTGTGGGCATTGAATAAATCATTCAGCCTGGGTGTGAATGGAAATTTCAATTTCTATAAAGAGAAACTAAATTTCCAGGTAAGTAATAATGAAGATATCCATTATCGCTACAGACTGGCCGGTCTTGGATACTACTACCGTTCACAATCTGTTACTGAAACCCGCTTTTACACGGGCAAGACCTATGGCGGATCTGCACAACTGCAATGGGAAAAAAACAACCTGCGTTTATTGCTGGATGCCGGTTACTCCATTCGCACGGATGATGCACAGGACGGTTCCATCGCACCGGTATGGTATGGCAATTTCAAAGAAGACCAGTATCATGCCAGCCTGAACGCCACGCTGCTCACAGGTACATATACCCATCAGTGGAATGCTTCCTGGAAAACTTTCGATGGCAACGGAAAAGACTATCACTACGGCGCTTCCATCGGCAATGAACTACCCAAACTGGTGAACTCGGATATCCTCAGCACTACTTTCTATAACGAAGGCTCTCTGAGCTATCGCTGGATCGCAGACCGTTTTCAGGATGATTTCAAATGGATGGCAGAAGCGTCCGTCACTTATTCAGGTATGGATAACCGTTATAATTATCCGAAATCAAGAAATACTGTCGATGCCAACGAATACCGGATCGCATTTACCCGTAACCTGGTATGGAGCGATGCAAAGAACTTTACCTGGGGCGTGAACCTGGCGCTGCGCGACTGCTTCACCCAGTTCAATAACTACGAGTCTTTCGGGTATCAGTCCGACGTTGTAGTGAAAGGACTGGTGAATCCTGACCAGGAATGGCTGGCATCGGATATTTTCAAAGCAGGGCTCTCGGCGCAGTACCGCTTTCCCATAACACGTGGTTCTGAAACCTCATTATATGTAAAGGCGGAAGGAAGTATCTGGAAGCGTGTGAATACAACCGCGCTGCCAAATGCCTCCCGCAATTTCGCAGGCCTTACCATTGGCATGACCTATTAAAATCCTGAACCCAGATGAAGCAGATCTTTCAAATCGTTTTAGCTTCCGTACCCTCTTTATTTCAGCAGGCAACTGCCCAGCAGGTGCTTGCCCGTCCCCAGAGAACCGATGCTGTTGTAGCTGTTATTTCTGATGAGGAAATAGCAGCTACGGCATCTTTCCGTAATTATTGTCAGATGCTGGAAAGCAAGGAGGGACTTGGTGTGTATGCGGTATCCGCCAAATGGAAAGATCCCATGCAGGTGCGCAATCTCCTGCAGGAGGCGCGCAAACAGTATCCTGCACTGGAAGGTGTTGTGCTCATCGGCAATGTGCCCGTGGCCATGATCCGGAACGCGCAGCATATGACCACGGCTTTTAAAATGGATGAACAGAAATTCGATCGCCGTCAGTCATCCGTGGCAAGCGACCGCTTCTATGATGATTTCGATCTTCTATTCAGGCCCATCGAACAGGATCCTGAAAAACCACTCTGGTTCTATTATGAACTGGAAGAGACTTCGCCACAGGCCATCCGATCTGATATCTATTCAGGCCGGATCATGAGCCATGCAGCAGGAGAAGCCCGGGTACAGGAGATCAGCCGCTTTCTTGATAAAGCAGTGGCGGCCCGCGCTGTAGTCAACCCACTGAATAAAATGCTGGCTTTCACCGGAAGCGCTTACAATTCTGAAAGCATCACCTCCTGGATGCATGAACAATATGCTTTACAGGAAGTATTGCCGGCAGTGTTCAGAGAAACCGAAGGATACCGTGCCTTGCATTTTTCCATGGACCAGCAGATGAAATACCGGCTCTTCAGCGAGCTGCAAAGGCCTGGTCTGGATCTAACCATCTTTACGGAGCATGGAGATATCGAACAACAGTACATCAATAACTCCCCGTCAGGGGATAATATCGATTTTTCTGTAGCGCTGATAAAATACACACTTCGTACCAGCCTTCGCAGGGCAGCTGCAAGAAAGCAGGATGTAGAACAGGCTAAACAGAAACTGATCAAAACATATGGTGTTCCTGAAAACTGGTTCGATGGCGCATTCGACAACGATTCACTCCGTATTGCGGACTCCATCTATGCCACGGAAAGGGAAATCTTCAGCAGTGAGCTGAACAAGGTTTCACCCGCTTCACGCATGGTGATCTTCAATGCCTGCTACAACGGCTCATTTCATCGTCCTGAAAATATCTCTGCCGCTTATCTTTTTGGCAAGGGGCAGACGCTGGTTACACACGGTAATACTACCAACGTGTTGCAGGATAAATGGACCATCGAACATATCGGTCTCCTGGAACGCGGCGCCCGCGCTGGTCAGTGGAGCCGTATCAACAATACACTGGAGTCTTCGCTCAATGGCGATCCCACCTGGCATTTCTCTCATCCCCAGTCGGCGGCCGTGAATAAAATGCTGGCTGCACAACAGCCTGCTGCCTACTGGAGAAAACAGTTGCAGCAAACCGATATAGTGCTGCAGGCCGTAGCTATGAGAAGATTGTTTGAAACCGCCCGCAAAGAAAGTCCTGCTCAGTTCAGAAAGATCTACTTCTCTTCCAATAGCCGCACGCTCCGCATGGAAGCACTCAAACTGCTCAGCATGAGTGGCGATACCAGCTACCTGACAGTGGCTGCTGCTGCACTGCGTGATCCTTATGAGCTCATCCGCCGCAAGTCCTCCGAGTGGATCGCTAAAGCGGGGCACGATCAGTTCATTCCGCCGATCCTCGACCTGCTGATGGCATTTCCGGATGATAGTCGCGTCCGCTGGACTGCTACCCGCGCGCTTTCCGTAATGAACAATGATGAACTGGTGAAACAGATCAGTGCAAAGAAGCCGGCAGCGGCCTGGCAGTACAAAGCAGAGGAGTGGAGCCATGAATTGCTGGACGTGGCTGCCAAAGGCAAAAGTGATGGCGAAGAGTACATGAACAGCATACGGAATAAACAATTACCGGAAGACGCCCGTGTGCAGCGCGTGCGTTTCCTGCGCAATATGTACTACCATCACCTGATCCCGCAATTGCTGACAGTGGCTGCCGATGCAGATGAACCACTGGCTGTACGCAAGAATATTATCGAAGCCCTGGGATGGTTCTCCAATAGCTACAACAAAAAACTGATCCTGGATGCCTGTAAACAATTGACCACTGCAGCATCAACTCCTGCTGAACTTAAAGCCGAAGCAACCCAGACCATCGGCCGTTTACAATCCTGGATTTTGCCCTGATGAAAATAAAAAAGAACAAAAATGATGAGAAAAAAAATGTCCATTGTCCTTGGTGTATGCTGTGCACTGGGGCTCGCCAACGCTGAAGCCCAGCAGATAGAAAAGCCGGGGATCAGCACCCCTACCAGCTTCGCGATTGTAGTGGACGCCAATTCTTACAGCGCCCTGAAAACCGAGATCACCGCTTACAAGAAAGCTGTTGAGCGTGATGGCCTCGGCACCTATATCGTATCACATAACTGGAGCAAGCCTGATGAGATCAGGACCATCCTTCAGAAATTATTTGCGCAGTCCCCTAAACTGGAAGGCGCCGTGCTGGTAGGCGATATTCCTGTGCCAATGATCCGCGATGCACAGCATCTGACCTCTGCTTTTAAAATGGACCAGCGGAGAAACTGGAAATCTTCCAGCGTGCCGTCCGACAGGTTCTATGATGATTTCGATCTTCAGTTCAACTTCCTTAAACAGGATTCTGCGCAGAAGAATCTTTTCTACTATTCACTCAGCGCAACCTCCAGGCAGCATATAGGAATGGATATTTACACCGCGCGTATCAAACCTCCGGTACAGAAAGGTGAAAACGCCATTGAAAAGATCCGGGCTTACCTGCAGAAAGTGGTTGCTGAAAAAAGTAAGAATAATCCACTCAATGATTTCTTTGTTTACACCGGGCATGGTTATAATTCAGAATCACTGAATGCATGGGCCGGTGAACAGATCTCCCTGCGTGAGCAATTCCCGGATCTCTTCAAACCGGGCAATACTATCAAGTTCATGAACTTCAGAATGGATACACATATGAAGTTCACGCTCATGAATGAATTGCAGCGCGAAGAACTGGACATGGCTATCTTCCATGATCATGGCTCCGATGATGTGCAACTGCTGAGCGGTTATCCTTATGTAAGCAATCCACAACCCAGTATCGATAATATCCGCCGCTATCTCCGCGCCAAAGTGCGCGCAGCCAGCGAAAGAAAAGGCGGAGATGTGGAGAAGACAAAAAAAGGGTTTACTGAAAGTCTGGGCGTTCCCATGGCATGGATGGAAGACAGTTTTGCGGACTCCGTTAAAATTGCCGATTCCATTTTTGACGCCAGCACTGATTTTGCGATCCCTGATATCAAAACGATTCAACCCAATGCCCGCTTTGTGATGGTGGATGCCTGTCTGACCGGCTCCCTGCACCTGGATGATTATATGGCAGGATACTATCCTTTCAACAATGGCAAAACCATTGTGGCCATAGCCAACAGTGTGGGCGTATTACAGGATCTCTGGCCCGATGAAATGCTGGGGCTCCTGCAATATGATCTGAGAACAGGCAACTGGATGAAACATATCGCTTACCTGGAAACGCATCTTTTTGGCGATCCCACTTTCCGTTTCAATGGTAAAAACTCCATCGATCTCAACAAAGCCATCGTACTGCAAAAGAACAATGCCGCTTACTGGGAAACTCTGCTGAACCATACATCTCCCGATGTACAATGCCTGGCAATGGAAAAGATCTTTGCGATCAAAGGCATAGGTGCTTCAGCGATGCTTCGCAACAAATACTTCAATTCAAATTATGGAGTGGTGCGCATGGAGGCTTTTAAATGCCTTGCGCTGATCAATAATGAGGATTTCAAAGCTGTGTTACTGGCTTCCTGTAATGATCCATATGAATTTGTGCGCCGTCAGGCCGCTTACCTGCTCAGTGATATCGGCAGTGAAGATATGATCACACCTGCGGTGGAATTGTATATCAATGACGGGCATTCAAAACGGGTGGCAGGAAAGGCGAAGGATGCACTTGCATTTATGGACAGTAAAAAAGTGAAAGAACTGCTTCCGTCTATATATGCAAAACATACTCACCTGCACAATGCAAAGGAGGACCTGGATTACCAGCTGAAGCAGCAGGAATATACCATGTTCAAACTCAACAGGGATATGAAAGTGATCATGGATACTTCCAAGCCATTAAAGGAAAGGATAGCAGAGATCACCATTTTCAGGAATTACAATTACCATACGGAGGTGCCCAATCTCATTTCGCTGGCTCTGAATGCCAATGAGGACCTGGGGCTGAGGACCACAGTGGTGGAAGCTTTGGGCTGGTTTTTCCATTCTTATCAGAAGGAAAAGATCGTGGTGATGTGTAATGAGCTGATGGCAGGAAATTCTACTCCTGAATCATTGAAATTGCAGGCGCAGAAAACAAAGCGCATTCTGAAAGAGCGTAACCTCAGCATGAAATAAGCAGTAGGAAAACAGAAAAGAGAGTACCTGAACCGGTACTCTCTTTCTTGTTATGCCATTAATAATATGCAATGGTGAAATACTCATCGTAATAGAGGTTTGTTTTTTTGATCAGCCTTCCATCATTATCATATTCATTGTGGAAAGTGAGAAGCGTGCCATCATATTCACGGTAAACTTCAGCCAGGTTATGCTTGCTTAACACCATTTGCTGCATTTCATTGCCGCCAAAAATGATGTACATAAAATCCATTTTGTAGAATGGGTTCAGGTACCCGTCTGTTCGCAATGTAGTTATATGATCCCCCGCACCTTCTATCACCATATTGTTCCAGACCAGATCGTGATCCTGGTTGTACTCATAAAAATTTTCCAAAGTCCGGTCATCTCCTGCCTGCATTCTTTGTGCAATAAGATCTCCGCCACTGTTGTATTCCAGCAAGTATGTCACAGGCTGTGAAGCAGGATAGTTCGGACGAAGCTTCGTGTATTCCGTTATCCGGCCTTCCGAGTTGTATTGGATGTTTACATACAGCACATCAAGGTAGTTGCCCCAGAAAGAGGCCATGGTATCAGCATACTTTCCTTTACCATACATGATATGGCGTTCGTTATTTTTGATCACAGAGTCAAGTCTGCCTTCTTTATTATAATAGAACAGCGTAGTATCGTAGGGATTGCATAATGCTTTGATCCTGGTACCCGGTTGTTTGATCAGTGATTTGGCTTCTTCTTTATTTTCGGGAGGGCCGGCAATTTGGTCCGTGGCAGATTTGCTGCAGGAGATAATAGTTGATACGGCCAGTATTATTACCGGCACTGATTTCCATCTTTTCATCGGAATGACTGCTTTAATGATTAAAAAATAAAAACTTAACAGGAGCGGGCTAATGAATGGAACACAGCTTTTCCTTGTGTTATAATTAATAATAGGAAAGGGTGAAATAATCGTTGTAACGGAGGTCGGTTTTTTTGATCAGTCTGCCGTCTTCATCATATTCATTCAGAAAAGTGATCAGTCTGCCTTCGTATTCGCGATAAACTTCAACAAGGTTGTGCTTGCTTAATAACATCTGCTGCTTCTCATTGTAACCAAAGATGATGTACATCAAATCCATTTTGTAGAAAGGGTTCAGTTGCCCGTCCGATCGCAGCGTACAGATATGATCCCCCGCACCATCGATTACCGTATTGTTCCATACCAGATCATTATCTTCGTTGTACCTGTAGAAATTTTCCTTTTTCTGATTATTTTCGACTTGCATTCTTTGTTCTGTAAGATCTCCGGATTGGTTGTAATGCAATATATACCTGGCAGGTGGCCATCCTGGAAATCGCGGATGGGTCATTGTGTATTCGATCATCCGGCCTTCTTCATTGTATTTGATTTTTGTATACAGATTTTCCAGATATTGCCCGAAATCACTTTTAAAGTAATGGGCCATGGAATCGGCATACTTCCCTTTACCATACACGATGTAGCGATCATATTTGCCAATCACAGAATCAAGTCCTCCCTCACGATTATAATAAAACCGGATTGTATCAGATGAACTGATCATTGCTTTTATCCTGGTGGAGGACTGCCTGACCAGTGAATTTGAAGCATTATTTTCTACGGCTCTGTCACCAGCTTTTTCAACGGAGGATTTACTGCAGGAGACAATAGTACTTACGGCCAGCAACAATGCGGCCACTGATTTCCATTTTTTCATCGAAAATCTTTGATTTAATGATTAATAATTAAAAACCATTAACAGGGGCGGGAAAGTGGAAATCGAATGAGGGGAAATGCAAAGCTGGATCTTTTGCCTTAAGGCAGAAAGGGATTGCCGACCAGCGACCGGTATCTTTTAATCAGTTGAGGAAAAACTACAATGAATTGTTCTGTCAGAACCTGCTTAACCTATGCAGCACCTTCTTTGGGGTCTTGCTGATAGGAATCAAAAGAGCCGGAACCAGTATGATAGTTACCCGCAATAAAATTCTCTCCGTAATACCCTGGAAAATGCCGAAGGTATGCGCCCGGTGAACGGAGGCTGTTCCGGACATCACTACATCATGCGTTCTGTCGTTGGTACCGGCGATGGAAAAATGCCCGCTGAAATAGGTGGCGGAAGCGAGGCTGTGGATCACCATGGGCCGGGTTTTATAGCTGGATGAATGACCATGTACGGGGTTTGCAGAAAGATCTGCGTTGTACAGCCGGTCATCAGCAGGCATGCAGCCGCTGCAAACGGATAAGGGTTCTGGGCATAAAGGAAAGGTTGAAGTATATGATTAAGCGACGATAACTTAACGTCCCAGTCTGTAATTCACTCCCAGCTGCACGCCAAATACCCGGGTGCCTGCATTCATCTGAATATAACCGGTGGTGTTGATTTTGGTGACTGCGATGGTCTGCGATACCCAGGCGGGGTGTAAAGTATTGCCATTGGTCTGGCTATGCAGTGGGTTCACGCTCATGATATAGCCCATTTTGTAACCGAGCTGCCACTGGTTACCTACTTCGCCCAGGATCTCAGTGCTCAGTCCCCAGGTAAAATAATGATCCCTTGTGTCAACATAACGGATCTGGTTAACCGGAAGTTTCTGACGGAATTTGTAGTAATCGCCGAACTCCTGCTGATAGCTGAGTTCTGCACCGAGTACGCGCCATTCACCTTTCCTGAAAGGGCTAACCACGTTGATACCGGCTGAACCGCCAACCGCTCCGAAGAAATTATCGCCCTGTCTGAAGTAGGGTGATTGCTGGTCAGCACCCTCTGCATCTTTAGTATAATTCACACGATACTGTCCTACCATGGCATTGATCCCGTAATATCCCTGTAAACTGCCGAAGTTGTGCGAGCGGAATAAATTTCCATTGAAGCCGAAGTAACTGTCGCGCAACCTGTGATTGGCCGCGCCCAGTGTAAAGTTCCCACCAATATAAGTGGCTGCTGCGATACTGTCGCCTTGCAGCGGAATGGTTTTGTAAGGAGCCGTATTGCTGTGCATCGGGCTCTGGAAATAAGATTCGGATACACAACCGGTCATTAATACACTAAGAAAGATGCACAGGGTAAAATTTTTCACTAAGCGCTTGTTTGGTGTATGGACAAGCTCGTTACAGGATTCGTTGCTTTACTGTGCTGTAGCTATTTATTGAGTTCTTTTTTACCGAGTCCGGTTGTGTGGGCTGCATCTGTTTTGGTGGCCACTTCAGTGGGTTTCACCCGTACGCCTGAGCACTTCGACCATTCCCGGGTGAATTCGGCGCCGAAAAGAAGAATGAGCCCGGAATAGGAAACCCAGAGCATGATCAGGATCACGCTGCCTGCTGCGCCGTAGGCGGTTCCGGGATTGCTGGTGCCGAAATAGAGGCCCAGGGCAAATTTGGCGATGACAAATAAGATGGAAGTGAGCAGGGCACCGGGGATCACGGCCTTCCAGCTGATCTTAATATCAGGAAGATATTTGAACATGGCGGCAAAGAGGAAGGTGATGATGGTAATGGACAGAGCCAGGTCGAGTATTTTGAAGATCACCATGAATGATTCCGGGAGATAGCTGGTGAGCCAGGTGCTCAGGAGATTCAGCAGGGTGGATAATAATAAAGATACCAGCAGCATGAAACTGATCACCAGGATCAGTCCGAATGAGAAAAGGCGGTCGCGTATCAGTTTTATGAATTTGCCTTTGGGCTCGGGTTTGATCTCCCAGATATTGTTGAAGATCTGCTGCACATTCACAAATACACCGGTGGCGCCAAAGAGCAGAGTAGCGATGCCCAGAGCTGATGCGAGCCAGCTTCCCTTTGTTTTGCTGGCAGTGGCCACGATGTTCTGGATATATTGAGCGGCTTCATAACCAACGAGGCCGCCGAGCTGGGTGGTCAGCTGGTTGGTAACGGCTTCTCTTCCCAGGAAGTAACCGGCCACGGCGATGATCACTACCATCAGTCCGGGGAGTGAGAAAATGGTATAATAAGATATGACAGCGCTGCTGGCAAATGGCATGCGGCTGTCCCAGGCCTTGTACGTGCTTTTAAGGCAGTTGAATATTTTCCTGAATGGCAGTTTAAACCTCATGATCAATAGTTAAGCTATTGCGGAGGGTTAAAAAACGATACCGCCGGGGAGGGTGGGGAGGATATTGCCCGGAATGATTACCAGCCTTTGGTGTTGTCGGTCTGGCCGTCGCGGGTGAAGACTACTTTGAGGTCCTGCGGCTTCCCGTTGAGTTCCACCTGGTAGAACAGGTGGCCGTTTCGTGCGATGCGTTCAGTTTTATCGATCTTATAATGGGGGTATTGTTGTTTGATGGCTTGTTTCACTGTCTGGGGCAGTTGTGCGTGAGGGATCTCTCTTTTATATACGATGAGCTGGCCATTGGATTCGAAGAGGGCTTTATGATCAGCGCGTTTGACATCGAATTCGGCTTCGTACTGGTTGGCTTTCTTTTCCCATTCCACTTTGGGTGTATTGGGGAAGTACTTGTTGAATGATTTGATAACAGCGGGGGGAACCTGTGTGGTGGGGATATCCTGGCTGAAGGATGTGCTGGAAAACAACAGGGTGAGGCTGAGCAGCAATGTGGTTTTCATAACAATGGTTTTATAGTATTACAATATAATGGTTTTATGGTTTGGGAGGAAGGAGGGGGGAGTACCTATTATATATATGTATAGCGGGTAAAGAAGAAATTTCGAGAATAATTGCGAAATATTTGGTGAAGTGATGGAAATGTATACCTTTGCAACCCGTTAAACAACAGGGAGTTCTTTAGAAGATTGGAAAGATAGAAACCGGAAAGAAAATCAGATTAATTGTAAAATAAATTTGGTGAGTAAATCGAATCGGCCTACCTTCGCAACCCGTTTAAAAACAATGAGTTCTTTGCAAATAAACGGGATGTCTGCAGAGGAAAAAAGATTGAAAAAAGAGAAGAAAGATTTGGTGAGTAAATGAAAACGACCTACCTTTGCAACCCGCTCAAAATCAAAGAGATGAAGATGATGAAGCGGTGAAGGGAAAGAAAAAGAAGCCGAAGAAAATTGAGAAAAGATTTGGTGTTGAATACGAAACGGACTATCTTTGCAACCCATTCAAAAACAGCGAGTTCTTTCAAATATTGGTCAGTAAAAATGGAGAAAAAAATCTTCGGAATTTACTGAAAAATATTTGGTGAAAATACTTTGGTTCACTACCTTTGCACCCCGCTCGAAAGAGTAGGTAAAAAAGGGGATAGAAGTTGAACCTTTAAGATCTTTGAAAGTTTGGAAACAATAGCACATT